>JBFLXJ010000008.1 GCA_040757085.1 Bacillota bacterium
ATGGCGTTCCGGGCCTACGACCCCTGCTTCGGCTGCGCCACCCACACCCTCCCCGGCCAGATGCCCATGGAGGTGACCATCCGCGACTCCCGCGGGGAAGTGCTCCAAACCCTCCGCCGCTGATCCCTCAGCGCTGAACGTGGGAAGAGCCTCTCCCGCGGATGGGGGCATTCCCATCGAGGAGGTTGGACGTGATGCAGGAGACCCTGGACCAGATATTGGCTGCGCTCCAGGGACTGCAGGCGAGTCATGCAGAGCTGCAAAGGGAGCAACGAGCCTTACGGGAGCAGCAGGTGAGGCTCGAGGAAGGACAAAAGAGGCTGGAGCAAAGGCAGCTGCAGCTGGAAATGCGCCACGAATGCCTGGTGGGTAAGGTGGCGGATCACGACGTGCAGTTGCGCTCCCTGAAGGACCTGTTTGCGCCTGCCAAAAGGAGCGCGCCCGGGCCACCGCGCAGGGCCCCGCGGACAACATGATGCCAGAAGCTACAGGCGACGGCGGCGACTCCGGTTCGCCTTCTACCGGAGGCCGGCGGAAACCTCGCTGGCTGCCTGTTTGACTGCCCGGGCCAGTTCCTCACAGCGCGGCGACAGACGTGCCGCTGGCCCGGAGATGCTCAGGGCGGCCACCACGCTGCCGTGGGCGTCGCAAACGGGAGCAGCCACACAGTAGAGCCCGATCTCCATCTCCTCGTTGTCTATAGCGAATCCGCGTTCCCTGGTGAGAGCCAGCTCGGCCAGGAGGGCCTGTTCGTCGGTGATGGTGTTGGGGGTGAACCGGGGCAACCCCCGGGCGCTCACGATTCGCCGGACCAGTTCGGGGGGAGAATAGGCCAGCAGTACTTTGCCCACCGCCGAGCAATGGGCAGCCGAGCCGAACCCCACTCTGGGTGTTATCCCGAGCATGTGGTTGGAATCCACCCTGTCCACCACGACCACGGTGTGGGATGCGCCCGGATCGGGATCCAGGACCACCAGGTGGACCGTCTCCCCCACCTCTGCGGCGAGTTTCTCCATGGCAGGGCGCACCAGCGGCACCAGGCCTACCTTTTCCCGCCACCGCATCCCCAGGGTGAATAGTTTGACGCCCAGGAAGTAGCGGTCGGTTCCCGGCTGCTTGGCGACGAATCCCCGCGCCGCCAGGGTGGCCAGCGCGCGATGGACGGTTGACTTCCATACCCCCAGGCGGGATGCGATCTCGCTCACCCCCATCTCGCGCCCTTCTGACCCCAGCAGGAGCAGTATTTGCAGCGCCCGGTCCACGGCCTGGGTTACCCCCGGCTCGGGCTTGCGACCGCTCACGCCACCCACCTCCCGTTCTCGTAGCAGGAACCGAGTTCTACTTTACATGGCTTCGACGGGTTCCCGGCCGATCCTGCTGTTTAGCCCTGGCACAGCCGGTACCAGCAGAAGGCAGGTTGCCGGGTGCTGGCCGGTTCCCGTGGCAATGACAAATCGGCTGTCCCGTCCAACGGAACAGCCGTCTGATATAGAGCTGGAGCGTTGTGCCTTGCGGAGAATTGAGG
Source organism: Bacillota bacterium (assembly GCA_040757085.1). Taxonomy (NCBI): domain Bacteria; kingdom Bacillati; phylum Bacillota; species Bacillota bacterium. Next base: position 1,526 of record JBFLXJ010000008.1, read on the forward strand.
ATCTGGGCTCCTGCCGGGGTGGCGACGGACTGGGCCACCCGGCGGCCCAGGGCCCGGCACTGTAGCCGGGAAAGGGGAACAAGTTCGGAGACGTTCTTCACCATTTCGTCGCCGAAGGGTGCGTGAACGGTGTCCACCAGGGTGATCTTCTCGTCCAGCATAAGGTAGGCGTTGTAGCTGGTGCCCCGATGTGTGGGGTACGCGGGGCCATGGAACCAGTGGATGTTCCGGTCCACCGCCCCCACCCAGTACACGTCTTTGAACACGGGTACGGCGCTCCCGGTACCACCTCCCCTAAGGTATCGCGCGGAGTACATGTTTTCGTTTCGCCCTGCTATTTTCGACGTGTTCCGATGTAATACCTGCTTGCAAAAAGGAATCGTTACTGCTATTCTAGAACCGGGTAACCGGTCCCTGTCATGGTGGTCGAGGACGAGTCGCGGGAAGGAGGGGTGGCCATGAATGTGATGTGCCCCGTGTTGGTCGCCCGGGAAGTGTGAGGCTATGCCTGCAACAGGGGGGATAAACCGTGGGGAAGATGACGGAGGAAAACCTGAGAGCGGCTTTCGCAGGGGAAAGCCAGGCCCACATGCGCTACCTGATTTTCGCCGAGAAGGCTGAGAAGGAGGGTCATCCCAACGTGGCCCGCCTGTTCCGGGCCATCGCGTACGCCGAGCAGGTGCACGCCACCAATCACTTGAAGGCCCTCGGCGAACTGGGGGGGACGGCTGAAAATCTGGGTAAGGCTGTTGGCGGGGAAACTTACGAGGTGGAGGAGATGTACCCTGCTTTCCTGGCGGTAGCGCAACTGCAGGGGGTGAAGGAGGCCGAGCGCAGCATGGGGTGGGCCGCAGCGGCGGAAAAAATCCACGCCGCCCTGTACCTGGAGGCGCGAAAAAAGGTGGAGGCGGGCCAGTGCATCGGTACCGCCCCCATCGTGGTGTGCCCCCTGTGCGGTCATACCGCGATGGGCGAGCCGCCGGATCGGTGTCCCATCTGCGGGGCCAGGGGCGATCGGTACGTCCGGTTCTGACTCCGGGGGCCCACATAGCGCGATCATCGTGGGGAGAGGAGGATTCCCGATGAAGTGGCGTTGCACCGTATGCGGTTACATCCATGACGGGGATGCCCCGCCCTCGGTATGTCCCAAGTGCGGGGCACCTGCGGAGAAATACGAGAAGGTGGACCCCGAGAGGGCGAATTTGATAGACCGTTCCCGTCTCACCAACCTGCTGGAGGTCAAGCTGATCGATTTGCTGGAGAAGGTGCGCGATACGGCGGCGCGTATAGAAGACGACGCCCTCGATCCCGGGTGTGTGGCACTGGCGAAGAAGGCTCAGGTGGCGGCCCGGGAACTGTCCCAGAACGTGAAGGCGGAACTGGAAACCCACGTGAAGAAGGGCAAGTGGGGGTAGCCGTTAGGGCCATCTTGTCCATGGTGGAGGCGAATCTGGCCCGGGGGATGAGCGCCCCCGGGCCGCCTCGTGATGCTGGCCCTGCCCTCCCTGGCCATCGTGTTGGATGCCTACATGCGGAACCCGGTCACCCTTATGCGGGACAGGAGGATAACGACCAGGATGGCCGCGAGGGCAATTGCGACTATGCCGCTTGCTCCGCACAGGAGTGCGGCTCCCAGGCGCAGGCTCACCAGGGGGGGCCAGGGGTTTCCCCCTGCGGCGGTGGTCATGGCGGCCATCACGGGGGTGGCCAGCCGGGAAGTCAGCATGCCCAGCGGGCCCATCAGTATCGCGGTAAACACCGCTGAGTACAGGGCATGCAGTACCCGCGCGGCCACGAAGGGCGACATCCGTATGTGGGCGCCAGCCATCACGCTTGCCACCTGAGCGTGCACGGAGAGACCGCTCCAGGCGATGATTGCCGAGGCCACGATCGCCCGCTCGGTGAGAGGCGCGGGAGCCGTCCCGGCCGCCATGGTGCCGAGGTCGATTTCGAAAAGGCCTCTCAGGAGGGCGTCCGCGAGGCCGGGGTCCAGGTGCACGGCGGAGAGTACCACCCGCAGCGGTATTGCCATGACCGCTACCGCTCCCAGGCTCTGCAGCACCCGGATCACTACCGAGAACAACATGATGAACCCGCAGATCATCAGGAGGGTCTTAACCGACTCGTTCACGGAGTCGCTGAGGATGCGGCCGAAGGGACGGCCGTCCTCGCGCCGCGCGCGGATGAGGGCTCGCACCGCCCGCAAGGGCAGGTTCTCTCTGCGGCGCACGGGGTTGCTTGTGGCGAGCACGTCGCCCGAGACGTGGTTCATGCCCAGGGCAGGGGTGATGGGAGCGGAACGGCGGTACAGGCGGAATGTCAGACCCACGCAGAAGGCACCCAGGTAATGGGCCAGGGCAAGCACGGCCCCCAGTTCGGGGAGCCGGAACATTCCCACCGCCACTGCTCCGAACATGAACAGGGGATCTGCGGTGTTGGTGAACGCCAGCAGGCGTTCCGCCTCCGCCTGGTTGCACAGACCCCGTTTGCGGAATTTGGCCGTTATCACGGCGTCCATGGGATATCCTGCCGCCAGGCCCATGGACATGACAAAAGCCCCGGCCCCGGGGACGTTGAACAGGGGCCGCATGAGGGGCTCAAAGATCACACCCAGGAAGTGCACCACGCCCAGGGCCAGCATGACTTCCGACAGCACAAAAAATGGCAGGAGCGAGGGGAAGACGATTTCCCAGAAGATCTTCATGCCCGCCACGGCAGCCTGGAACGCTTCCTCCGAATAGACGATGAGCGCTGCCACCAGAAGCAGCGCCACCATTCCCGATATGACGTGTACCCAGTTGCGGGGCAACGATCAGCACCTCGCCTGTGCTCGTATGCTTCAGAGGAGGGGGCCCCGTCTGGTACCCCGCTTCATGCTATGACTCCCGGCTGCCACCTATACGCTGAGCGGGAGGGCGTGGTAGCCCTGGGGCCGGGCCGGTGGTGAAGCCCAGGCAGAAGCCCGCCTGCAGCCCCATGCCGCAACAAGAAGTGCTGCGACCCAGGGCGCAAGGACGCCGGCGAGCCCCAGGTGGCGGGCCAATCCCAGCCCCTCGTCTTCGATGATCATGCCGAGCGCGGTGTGGGCGAGGACGGCTGCGCTCAGGAATATGACGAGGGGTACGAGTTCATGAGCCTCGCCACCCAGGTGCTGCCCCAGATCAGGATGGGCATGCTGATAGCCAGCCCGAGGACGACGAGAAGGGCGCTGCCATGAGCGGCTCTGGCCACTGGCATCATCTTGTCGAAGCCTGTTGAGATGTCAGCCAGTATAATTGCCCACACCGCGCCCCAGAAGTCCGCGCCCAGGCCCGTGTGTTTCTCGTCGCCGCTGTCGGCTCCAGCTTCCAGGTGATCAAGAGCAGGATGAGGCCGCCGACGGCGTTGAGGTAGGGCAACCGCATCAAGAAGGCTATCATGACCGTGAACAGGATGCGCACGAAGATGGTGCCCATCGTCTAAGGGAAGCCGAACCCCGTGCGTAGAGGAATACGCGTTTCGACGCACTCTTGCCCGTCGTCGGGGCCGCGGGGCGTGATGATACCGGCTTCGTGACGGCAGCTTATCGTGATCATCGCCAGAGTTAGCTGGCTGAGCTGGTTGCTTCTGGCAAGGGGCTGCAACCCTGAAGCGATGGAGTGTAGCCAGAGAAAAACTGGCCTCCGCTGGCTGGAGGCCTGGAAAAGGAACGGTTAAATGTCACCGGTGGGGTACCAGCGACCGCGTTGGACGGCAAGGACAAGGTACATCAGGGCAGGAGTGATTATGGCATTTGTCCGTTTACCGATCTAGGGGGTAACGGCTTTTGCACCGCAGGAAGAGGTAGGCCTGTCAGATCACTTAACGTTGCGCAGCAGTGCTAGCCGAACTCGCACGGCGGATCAGACTTGCTCATGAGCGTGGGAGATGGTCTCTTCCCAGGTTTGCAGCCGTTGCGGGTCTGGTCGGGTGAGAAGGCTGGCTGCCACCAAGACCACGATGCTGGTGATGATGCCGTAAATGATGGGGTTTGTGGCTGAGAGGCCTTCCCGGGCCAGGCCAACGATCACGGCAAGTGATCCCAGGCCGATGGCCCACATGGCACCTTGCCACGTGGCGCGCTTCCAGTAGAAGCCTGCCACGATGGGCACGACGATGGCGCCGGAAAGCAGGGCGTAAGCTAGGTCGAGTGCCGCCAGGATGTCCTGTATCCATACCGCGCAGACGATGGCCACTAGTCCAGCTAGGAACGTGAACAGTCGGACCAGCCGCTGCTTGTCCTGGTCGGTGAACTGGCGGCGCGAGAGGGGAAGGATCAGGTCCGTGACCAGCACGGTGGAAGAAGCCAGCATGCATCCGTCAGCTGTGGACATGAGGGCCGATATGGCGGCGGCCAGCAGTATGCCCGTTGCCCCGGGAGGTAGCGCGTGGATCGCGACCATAGGAAGAGCGTACTGCGGGTCGGGCAGCTTGGGGAAGAGAACCAGCGCAACCATGCCTATGATCGCCATGGCCACGCCGTAGAAAATGCCATACAGCCCCGCCAGAATGGTGCCAGTGCGGGCCACGCGCGGGTTGCGGGCGGTGAACACGCGTTGCCAGATATCCTGGCCGATGATGATCCCGAAGAAGAACAGCAGGAAATAAGCGAGGATGGTTTTGCCACCGATATTGGTGAGCGAGAAGTAATGAGGCTCCAACTTGGCGGTGAGCGCGGCCCAGCCGCCGACCTTGGCCAAGCCCAGCGGCAGCGCAAGGAAGAATATGCCAATGGTCATGAAGGTGAATTGGACGGCGTCGGTGATGGATACCGCCCACATGCCGCCGGAAGTGGTGTACGCGAGTACGATGGCACCGCCGACCAACATGGATGCGGTGAGGTTCCACCCGAAGATGGCGCTGATGATGGTCCCGATAGAGATCACCTGCACGGTCACCACCAGCATATCGTAGACGACCATGATGACCGCGCTCAGGTAGCGGGCACCGCTGCAATAACGTCTTTCTAGCATCTGGCACACACTAGTGAGGCGCAGGGCGGAGATGCGCGACGAAAGGAGGAAGCCCATGACCAGCACGCCGAAGCTGAGCATGAATACCAGCCAGAACCCGGAGATGCCGAACTTGTAGCCGAGCTTGGCGCTGCCCAGGGTGCTGGCTCCCCCCAGCACTACGGTGGCCAAGCAGGCCATGTAAAATGGTGTTCGCAACCGACGGCCTGCGACGAGGTAGTCGTCCAGTGTCTTGCTGAGCTTCATGCCCCAGTAGCCGATGGCCAGCATGAAGGCGAAATACAGGACGATCACAGTGTAATCCAGCCACGTGACACCCATGCTGCGTCACCTCCTCAAGCGTTTCCCGAAACTGCCGCCACCAGTAGATCCGCGTGCGCTCGCTCGGGTTTCCCATCTCACCCCCCGCGTCGGCGAGCGAGTTCGCTGGCACCGGCCTTACTCGGCTTGCCCCTCCCGCTTCAGCGGGAAGGTCATGCAGTGCGGCCCGCCGCCGCCCTTGAGGATCTCCCAAAGGCCTACTGCTATGACCTCCAGGCCCAGCGCCTCGAGGGCTCGGTTGACCTCGCGGTTGGCCTCGAAGCTGAGTACTTTTCCATTGCCCAGGGCCTGGATATTGCAGTAATGCTTGAACACGCCTTGCGCAGAGGTCCTGATGATCTCGAAGCGGCGCTTTTGCAGCGTGCGCACGAAGAAGTCGGGCAACACGTCCACGGCGGCCACACACACCCGCGGCGCCACGATGTTGAAGCACATGTCCAGGTGGAGGTATTTGGAGTCTACGGGTACCGGTATGACCTGGTATCCCAGGGGTTGCAGGATCTCCTGCGCACATCTCACGCCTTCCCAGTCGGAGCGTGCCACCACGCCGTGTGCGATGGTAGCCTCATCGAGAAACCAGAAGTCTCCGCCTTCGAAGGCACCGCGCCACACCCTGCCGATGATGGGAATCCCCAATGCACGCAACTTGTTCTGGTACGCCACCTCCTCTCCCTGGCGGACTGGCTCGCGGAAACGGCCGATGAGGACGCCCTCCGCGAGGCATGCGCCGAAGTCACGGGCATAAACCATGTAGGGCAGGTCGGGCTCGGGCTCGATCAACTCGACCTGCACACCAGCGGAGCGGTACGCGGCCACCAGTTCCCCGTGTTCTTTCTGGACTGCCTCCAGCTTGGCGGTTTCTCCTTGGGCTAGTACCTTGCGGGTGATCTCGTTGATGGGCTGGAAGCTAAAGTACGTGGGGGGGCAGAGCAGAACCTGCTTCAGAGGACTCCACGAATCCGGCACGTAAGTCTCCATTGCGTCCTCCTCCTTTGCCGTGTCCGCCCACCCGTCCGTAGGCGCATTCCTGCGGTATCCGACGGCGGGTGCGATCCAGTGGGAGCCTTTCACCTAACGCAGTTCGGCAGGAGGTACTGGCGACCTTTGTAGAACACTCCAAACTTGCAGACCGAGTAGTGTGGGTGCGTACGAAGGTGAACAGTGCTACTACCCTGTGCTCGGGTGGGTCCCGTGAGCAATTCAGATGGGAAGAGCTTGCTGGATGGAATCCTCGATCTGCTGCCTCCCGGCCCGGGAGTACTGAAGCGCCCCGAGCCGTGCGGCTTGGGGGGTTCCCAAGGGCGGCGCAGCAGCCGTCCGTTGGACGTCCTGGGGGTCGAGCGTACATGGCGGAGGAGCATGCTGCTGGAACCGGGCAACCTGGGCGACGAGGTAGCGTTGGACCGGGCGAGAGGTCTCGATTGTGAACCACAAAGCAGTATCGCCCAGCTTGTACACGCCGAGTGATTAGTCAGCAGTAGATTATTTGGAGAGTCCCGAATGGCGACCTGCGTCAACGGTGGTTTTCACGCTCTGTGCGTTTGCCGCATCGAGTTGCCAGGCGCGAGGCGGCGCAATTTGAGCGCGAGTTGGAGATTGAAGAGGTCTTCCTGGTTGTGTAACGAGATACCGCAAAGCGCTTCGACTCTCCGCAGGCGGTAGCGCACCGTGTTGGGGTGGACGAAAAGCTCCCGGGCACACTGGATGGGATCGCAGTTGCAGCGGAAGAAGGCGGCCAGGGTCTCGATAAGCTCTGGTTGTTCCCTTTCCCGCTGCTCGAGGGGTCCCAGTATCTCGCGGCAGAAGCTCTCTATCTCGGACCGGTTCCCCGAGGTGAGCAGCACCCGGTAACTGCCCAGCTCGTCGAAATCGGTGACGTGGCCTGCACCTTTGAGTTCCTTGCCCAGTTCGAGGGCCTGGCGTGCCTCCCGGTATGCACGGGGAAGCTCCCCGAGTCCCCGGCATACGCGGCTGATGCCGGCGGACACAGTCAGGCCCGGCAAAGCAGGCAGGATCTCGTTTCGGATGGCCGCGGCGAGGCGCATCAGCTCCCTGCGGTCCAGAGTGAGCACCGGCACGAGTACCGTGACGCTGTCGCTGAGATCCATACACAGGCTGGACGGCATGTGGAAAGCCGCTGACGAACGCGCGCTCCGTACGAAGTGCTCCCGCACTTCCTGTGCCTTCTCTTCGTCGCGGAGGACTTCGAGGCAGTAGCGTTCGAACCCGTCGATGTCCAGCACAATCACCGCGTAACCGGGAGCCGGCTTCATGCCAGCGTGTCTGGCCCGCAATTCGAGTGCTTCCTTTGACGTTATATTTCCGTTCAGGAGGTCCCAGAGCAACTGGTTTTCGAAGCGGCGCTCTACCTCGCTGATGGCCTGCAGCTTGGCCATTTCCAGGGCCAGCACTGTGGCGGCGTGTTCCAGGGCGGTGCAGTCGGCTTCGCTGATCGGTCCGGGGGCCTGGAGCAGCACGTATCCGTGCAGTCGCTTTCCGGCCTTCACGGGGAAAACGCGGCGGTTCTCCGCGGCAGGGGCCTCGTCCGGTGGGGGAGCCGGTCCATTGGCCCCGTGTGCCACCGGCAACGCCCATTTGATGGCCGCCTCGTCCCACGATCCCGGGGGATGGGCCGCCAGGATGTTGCCCTCTGCGTCTACCATGGCGGCAGCTGACCCGGTGAGCGAGGATAGCAGCTCCAGCACCCCCTGGATGCTCCGGCCCTCGAGGGCGGCCCGCGTGAAAGTGTCGTGGATTTCCCAGGCTCGGCTCAGCCGGGCTGCCTGCCTGTTGATGATCTCGGTGTACAAGGGGATCATGATGTCGATCCACGCGCAGTCGACGGGCATTTCGATGAGGGGCAGGTCCAGGCTGTCAGCCAGTTCCAGCATCTTGGCCGGAATGGATTCCACATAACGCTTGAGCTTTATGCCCAGCCCGGCCGCGCCGCGTTCGGCCAGGTCCTGAACCAGGCGGACCTGCTCCTCGGGGTTGTCCTTGATCACGAAGATGTTGGACAGCAGGAGTTCTCCACCCCGGAGCCAGTTCTTGATGTCGGGGGTGTCCATGACGGTTATGGTGCGGATCACCCTGCCCAGGCCGCCCGCGCCCGCGATCAGGCGCGCCCGCTGCATCACGCCGATGCCCAGCGCCTCACCCACCGTCAGCATGTTCCCACCGCCTTGCCTCTTCGCCGCGGGTAACCTTCGTTTCCTGCTTCCCGCCTTGGAATCTGGTCTAAAGATCTGGCCCCATCTTTGTTGGAACTTACTAGGGGATTGGATAGGCGGGCGCGAAATGGCCAGCGCGGATTGCGAGGAGGTGCTTACGGATGAGGGATCGTTTCCGCGGCCGCGACTTTCTGACCCTGATGGACTACACGCGGGAGGAAATCGAGTACTTGCTGGACACGGCGGCGGACTTCAAGCGCAAGTGGGCCCGCCGGGAGCCCCACGAGTATTTGCGGGGGCGTGCGATTGGCATCCTGTTCGAAAAGAAGTCCACCCGGACCCGTGTTTCCTTCCAGGCGGCCGTTGCCCACCTGGGGGCGCAATCGTTTTACATGCGGCCGGACGAACTGCAACTGGGGCGCGGGGAGCCGATCAGGGACACGGCGCGGGTCATCGACCGGTACTGCGACGCGCTGGTGATCAGGACGTTCGGCCAGGAGATAGTGGAAGAGTTCGCTTACTACATGAAGAACCCGGTGATCAACGCCCTGACCGACCTCAAGCATCCCTGCCAGGGGCTGGCCGACCTGCTCACCATGCGGGAGAAGAAGGGGCGCCTGGAGGGGCTCAAGGTTGCCTACGTGGGAGACATCTGGAACGTGGCCCATACCCTGCTGGTGTGCGGGGGAACCTTTGGCTTCCACGTGTACCTGGCCCGGCCGGCGGGTTACGATCCCAACGAGAAGGTGATGCGGGTGGCACAGGAGCGGGCCCGCCGGTCGGGGGCGAAGCTGGTGGTGACCACCGATATCGAGGAAGCCTTCCGGGACGCGGACGTGGTTTACGCCAATACCTGGCACAGCATGGGTGGTCCGGAAGCCAACAAGGAGCAGCGCCTGCGGGACTTCGCTGGCTACCAGGTCAACAGCGAAACCCTTAAGCTGGCCAAGGAAGACGCCATCTTCATGCACTGCCTGCCGGGATACCGGGGCGAGGAGATGACGGACGAGGTGATCGAGGGTCCGCAGTCCGTGGTGTGGGATCAGGCGGAAAACCGGATGCACACCGAGAAGGCCATCCTGAGCCTGGTGGTTCAGTAGGCAGGGGGGCGGCGGGCGGGGCCTGTCGCCCGCCGCCATTCTCCCCTGGGATCCGGTCAAGGGTTCGTGGGGCGCTGGTTGTGGCGACGGGGTACGAGTCGCCGGGTGGTGCGGCTCACCAGAGGAGGGGTTTAAGTGGGTACCATCAGATTGCGCACCGAGATCCCGGGTCCCCGCAGTCGGGAACTGCTGGAGCGGCGGGCTCGCTACGTGCCCCAGGGCGTATCGTTCGCCACACCCGTGTTTGTGGAGCGGGCGGACGGTGCCGTGCTGGAAGACGTGGACGGCAACGTGTTCATTGACTTCGCGGGTGGCATCGCGGTGGTGAACGCCGGTCACTGCCCGCCCCCGGTGGTGGAGGCGGTGCGGGAGCAGGCGGGGCGGTTCCTGCACACCTGCTTCATGGTGGTGGGGTACCGGTCGTACGTGGACCTGGCCGAGGCCCTGGCGAAGGTGGCTCCTGGTCCGACGCCCAAGAAGGTCATGTTCGTGAACAGCGGGGCGGAGGCGGTGGAGAACGGGGTGAAGATCGCCCGGAGGGCGACGGGGCGGCAGGCGGTGGTGTGCTTTGACCACGCCTTCCACGGCCGCACCCTGCTCACCATGACCCTCACGGGCCACCTTATGCCGTACAAAGATGGCTTCGGTCCCTTCGCGCCCGAGGTGTACCGGTTCCCGTATGCGTACTGCTACCGGTGCGCGTATGGCAGGTCTCATCCCGGCTGCGGGCTTTACTGCCTGGGTGCCTTCGAGGAGAGCCTGGAGGAGAAGGTGGGGGGTCGCAATGTGGCCGCCCTGGTGGTGGAACCGGTGCAGGGGGAGGGCGGGTTCATCGTCCCTCCGCCGGGGTATTTGCGGGGTTTGAAGGAGATCTGCCAAAAGTACGGGATCGTGTTCATAGCGGACGAGGTGCAGACGGGGTTTGGGCGGACGGGGAAGCTGTTTGCCGTGGAGCACGAGGGGATTGAGCCGGACCTGCTGCTGGTGGCCAAGTCGATTGCTGCCGGGCTGCCCCTGGCGGGGGTGATTGGGAAGGCCGAAATCATGGATGCCGTGCACAAGGGCGGCATCGGGGGGACTTACGGTGGCAATCCCGTGGCGTGTGCGGCGGCCCTGAGGGTACTTGAGATGATTGGAGAGCCGGGCTTCCTGCACCGTGCGCAGCAGGTGGGAGAGCGTATCGGGCGATTCTGCCGCGACCTGGAGGCGCGCTATCCCCTGATTGGCGATGTGCGGGCGCTGGGGGCGATGGTGGCGGTGGAACTGGTAAGGGACCGGCAGACCAAGGAGCCCGCTACGGCGGAGGCGGCTGCGATCATCCAGTATGCGTACGAACACGGGTTGATCCTGCTCAAGGCGGGCCGGTACGGGAACGTGCTGCGGTTCCTGCCACCCCTGGTGATCACCGACGACCAGCTGGACGAGGCTCTCTCGATTCTGGAGCAGGCGATTTCTGAAGTTGCACGCGAGCGGAGGTAGTGTTGGTCGTGGGCGAACTCGTCGTGATTGCGCTGGGCGGCAATGCCATCCTTCAGCCGGGGCAGAGGGGTACGGCGGAAGAGCAACTGGAGAACGTGCGGGCCACCTGCCGGCAGATCGTCACCCTGCTGGAGGATGGGTACCGGGTGGTGCTGACCCACGGCAACGGGCCCCAGGTGGGGAACATCATCATCCAGAACCAGGCCACGGACGCGGTGCCGGCCATGCCCATGGACATCTGCGGGGCTGAGAGCCAGGGCATGATCGGGTACATGATCCAGCAGAGCCTGCACAACGAGATGGTGCGGCGGGGGATGGAGCCTCGGTCGGTTGCCAGCGTAGTGACCCAGGTGGTGGTGTCGGCCGATGACCCCGCTTTCTCCAGGCCGACCAAGCCGGTGGGGCCGTTTTACACGGAGGAGTATGCGCGGCAGAGGATGGCCCGGGGAGAGGCGTGGGTGGAGGATGCGGGTCGGGGCTGGCGGAGGGTGGTGCCGTCTCCTGACCCCAAGGAGATCGTGGAGCTGGACGCGATCCGGCAGCTGGCGCGTGACCATGCCGTAGTGATCTGCACCGGTGGGGGTGGCATTCCGGTGGTGCGGGAGCCGGATGGCACCCTGCGGGGTGTGGAGGCGGTGATTGACAAGGACCTGGCGGGGCAGCGGCTGGCCAGCGGGCTGGGTGCGGACGTGTTCATGATCCTGACAGACGTACCTCAGGTGGCGGTGGATTATGGCAGGCCCACCCAGCGTTTCCTGTCGCGTCTTGGGGTGTGGGAGGCGCGGGCCTTGCAGAAGGAGGGGCACTTCAAGCCGGGGAGCATGGGTCCGAAGGTGGAGGCGTGCTGCCGGTTTGTGGAGGCCGGGGGCAGGCGGGCCATCATCGCTTCCCTCACGCAGGCCCTGGATGCCCTGGCCGGTCAGGCCGGTACGCAAGTCGTGCCCGGTTAGGGTCAGCGCCGTAGGAGGCTTGCGATGGTGGCTCACGGGGCTTTCGTTCTGAGAGTTGACCTGACCCGCAGGGCGGTGACGGTTGAGGAGGCCGGCGACCGATTCCGGCGCACATTCGTGGGCGGCAAGGGATTCGCGGGCCACTACCTGCTCGAGGAGGTGCCTGCCGGGGCCGATCCGCTGGGGCCCGAGAACGTGCTGGTGTTCGCGGGGAGCGTGGTGAGCGGGCTCCCCATCCCGGGGTATTCGCGTTTCACGGTAGCCGCCAAGTCGCCCCTCACCGGGGGATATGGGGAAGCCGAGGCGGGGGGATACCTGGCGCCCGAGTTGAAGTTCGCCGGGTTCGAGGCAGTGGTGGTGACGGGGGCGTCGGATCGACCCGTTTACCTGTTCGTGCATGACGGGCGGGCTGAGATCCGCGACGCCTTGCGCCTGTGGGGTCTGGGCACCTTTGCCACCGAGCGGGCCATCCGCGAGGAACTGGGGGATGCGCGGGTGCGGGTGGCGTCCATCGGTCCGGCGGGGGAGGGGGCAGCATAGGAAACCCGGGGGGGCTGGAGGAGGGGCTGACCGCGGCGGCTGCGCCGCCGGGCTGGGTACCTGGAGAAGCTGCGGGAGAACCAGGCATCGGCCCGGGCCAGCATGAGATTCGAGACGCCCCCCGGGGAGCAAGGTCAGTTTGACTGGTCCCCCCACACCGTCCCGCTCGGAACGATGCTCTGCCGGGTAGTGGTTTTCTCCCTGACCCTGGGCTAGCAACGGGGAAGACCCACCTCGCCATCGCCCTGGGCCTGAAGGCCTGCATGGCGAGAAAAAGGGTCCTGTTCACCACCGTGCAGGCATTGCTGGACCAGAGCTCAAGCCGGAGGCTACTTCGCGAAGACCGAGGGCCTTTTCCCGTTCTCGAAGGTTATGTTGTGTCGTCGGAGGCACCTGCGCGCGGGTTCGCCGCTGCAGCGGAAATAGACTTCAGGCACCAGAGGAGCCCTTCCAGGAAGCTCTGACCCCCCGCCACCGCGAAGACGACGGCCAGAGGGCGGAATACTGCCGGCCAGTACGCGAGGCCGAGGGCCAGTCCGGCAGAGACCCAGACTCCGCAGCACCAGAAACAGGATACCAGCGGCCCCAGCCGGCGCTTCAGGGCGTTGCGAACCGGGGCCGTGATCTGATCGAATACCACCAGGTGGGTGAGGCGAAAACTGGCCAGGATCAGCACCACCAGGTCAACAATGGTCACCCGCATCTGTCCACTTCCCTCGCTCTCCGCTATGGTTCCCTGCCGGCGACACCCACTTGCGCCCCTTATGGCAGATGCGGCGGCGCACCCCGCTCCCGGGAAGTACCGAGGGATATACTGGAGGAGCTCATCCGGATCAACTTCAGCGGCGTGCAGAGCTTCCCCACCGTGGGCCTCATCGACGGGGCATTCCGGGCCAACCTGGAAGGCACCGGCATGGGGTACGACAGAGAGAGTGCTGGCCATGGCGAAGGCAGCCAGGGAGGTGAACCCGGACATCATCGTACTGTGCCATGGAGGGCCTCCGGATGAGCCGGCCAACGTGGGCCGTGCCCTGGAGAGGATGCCCGGGATCACCGGCTTCTTTGGTGCCTCCAGCATCGAACGGCTGCCCACTGAGCGGGCCATCAGCCCTGAGGCTCCTGGGGGTCTTCGGGATACTGCACGGGTTGGCGGAGTGGGGATTCGGCGATATCGCGTGTGCCCAGTTGCCGGGCAACGATCAGCACCTCTCCCGATTGATGGTGCCACCCGGGGGAGCCGGCTCGTGCAAGAGGGGGTGAGGCTGGCGGGGGAACGGCCTCATTTTCGGCTCCGAGCTGAAGACTCTGCTCGCCCACTCCGCCATCGAGCCGGAAGTGGATGCCGAGGGTCTGGCTGAGGTACTGGTCATGGGCCCGGCCCGGACCCCGGGGCACGGGGTCTTCCGGGGGGTATGCGAATTGAAACCCGGCTACTGGCTTCTCTTTGGGCGCCGGGGGACACGCCTGCACCGCTACTGGTTCCTGGAAAGCCGTCCTCACGAGGACGACCTCTCTGCGACCGCGGGGAGGATACGAGAGCTGCTCCAGGACGCCGTCCGGCGTCAGCTTGTCGCCGACGTGCCGGTGTGCACGTTTCTCTCCGGCGGTGTCGACTCCAGTGCGGTCACGGCCTTTGCCGCCGGTGAGCTGTCGCGTGCGGGTTCCGAGCCGCTCCGCTCGTATTCGGTGGATTACGTGGGCAACGACCGCCACTTCCACTCGAGCGCTTTCCACCCGGACACGGACGGGCCCTGGGCAGCGCGGGGTACTCGGAGGGCCTGAACCGCAGCGGGTTTGCGAAATCCAGGTCGAGGGTTACCAGGCACCTGCCTTCCTGGCGGCAGGTTTCGATGAGGCTTGCGTCCGTCGCCGAGCAGAGGCCTTCGTCAGGCACGGCGGCCACGTCGTGGCCTGCCCGGCGCAGTATTTCCGTCCCGCGCCTGCCCAGGTTCTCGTCCAGCTTGAGCTTCACGGGGTTGCCTCCGCGGGGATGTCGATGACTCGCTCCCTGGCGACTTCCGTCGCGTAGGCGATGCAGGCGTGGATGTCGGTCTCTTCCAGCCCTGGGTATGCGTCCAGGATTTCCGGAATGCTCATGCCGCTCGCCAGTAGGTCGAGGATGAGGGACACCCAGATGCGGTGGCCCCTGATGCAGGGCTTGCCGAAGCACACGTTCGGGTTGACGGATATGCGGGCAAGGAGTTCTTCTCTGGGCATCGTACCACTCCTTCCGAAGCTGGCCCACCGATGCCGGCCCGGGGGCTGGGCAGCGCTCTCGGCTGCGGGTGTTGGGACCGGGTTTTGTGTCCGGGCTTTCGGCACCCTGCGCGCCGGTCCCGTATTATATCAGCCCTGGAGAGCGGCTGCTCCTGGCGGTGGTTATCCACAGAATCCATAGTGTCCACAGGCGGTGCTGCTGTTTGTGAACGGGGGTGCTCTCCGGGAACGGTGTGGATGGGATGTGGGTCCGCGTGCGGGTGAGGCAGGGCAAGGGGGGCGAGTACTGCGAGGTGCCGCTGAACGTCACGATACGCAGGGTGCTACGGGAGTGCCTAAGGGCTACGACGCTGCCACGAGGCGGGACCTCACCCGAAGCGGGCATCCGGGCGTACATACCCTGCCGGCAGGACCTCGGCCGCCTGGGAGGGATCGGCTTGTCCTACGACCGGAGGGAGATCTGCGTCAGGTTTGGGGGGCATTGCTGCCGCCAGAGGGGGCAAGCCCTTCCTGGAGGAATTCCGGATCCTGCGTCGAATGGTATGTACAACAGGTCAACCGTACCGGAGGTGATGCCACTGCCTCGCCCCACGGCCCGGACGCGCGGACCGATGCGGTTGCCTCTCGTGCTGCCGGACCCGGCGGCCTACAGCTTCACAGCTGTTCCCCTCATCGCCGCAACTCTCTTTGCCGTACCCTCGCCGTTGGCGGTGCTGGAGGATACAGGGAGGGTCTGGGGGCTGGGTGAACGGGACCCTTTGGCGAGCGATCCTCGGAAGTCGTCGTGTGCCCGGTGCAGGCGTGAACGAAAAGGGGGGAAGAGCGCACGCATCCCCGAGCTAAGTCCAAGTGCACTTCTTCTTGGAAGGGAGTGAGGCGGTGTGGAATTTTGGCAGGTGATTGCCCTCACCATCTGGACAGGGCTCTGCATCTTCGACATTCTGGGTCCGACCGTTTTTTTGGGGTTCCGGCCTCTCATCGCCGGGTTTGGCGCCGGGCTGATCATGGGTGATGTCACCCTGGGGATGGCCATTGGTGCAACCATGGAACTGATGGCCCTGGGGGTGTACACTTACGGCGGTGCTACCATACCCGATTACCAGACGGGTGCCATTCTGGGGACCGCGTTTGCAGTGGTGGCAGGCAAGGGGCTCGAATTCGGACTCACCGTGGGGATCCCGGCTGCCCTGCTGATGACTCAGTTGGACGTGGTGGGACGGTTCCTGCCCACCTTCTGGATCCATGCCGCGGACGGGTATGCTGAGAAGGCGGATCTGCGAGGCATCTCGCTCATGCACTGGACAGCTTTCACTCCGTGGGCGCTGTCGCGCATGATCCCGGTATTCCTGGCCTGCTGGTTGGGTAGTGGAGCGGTTCAGTCCTTCGCGGAATCCATTCCGCAGTGGTTCATGAACGGAATGAGCGCGGTAGGGCACATCCTGCCGGCTCTCGGTTTTGCCATGTTGCTGAAGATCATGCCAGTGGAACGGTACTGGTACTTCTTGTTGCTGGGCTTCGTGCTGTATGCGTACCTGCACACGGCACTACTGGGGATAGCGATTTTCGCCCTTGCCGTGAGCATCATGTTCATCGTGCTGAAGTACCGGGACGAGGGGGTGACCTTGGGTGCAGGCCGCCGAGCGTAAGCTTACGAGAGGAGATCTGCTGAGCTCGTTCTGGCGATTTCTGGTGAGCTTCCAGATATCGTGGAACTACGAGCGTATGCAGGCCCTGGGGTTCTGCTATGCCATGGTTCCTATCCTGAAGCGGCTGTATCCTAGTAGGGACGAGTTGGTAGCAGCCCTGAAACGGCATCTGGCGTTCTTTAATACCAACCCTGTCGTGGGGGCGCCGCTGATCCTAGGTTCCGCAGCGGCCATGGAGGAGGCTGGTGCTCCGGCATCCGCTGAAGGGGTTAAGGTGAGCCTTATGGGCCCGCTGGCGGGCGTGGGCGACACCCTGGTGTGGGCGCTTTACAACAGCATCATCTTCACCATCGGGGCGTCCCTGGCTTTGCAGGGCAGCATGGCGGGTCCTCTCCTGGTCATCCTCTTGGTGGCCGTACCATACACCCTGGTGCGGTATTGGCAATTCATGTGGGCGTATTCGCAGGGGCGCCAGCTTGCCACCTCGCTGGCTGGGGGAACCATCGCGCGCCTTACTGAAGGTGCGATGATCCTGGGGCTCATCGTGCTGGGCGGGTTCATACCCTCAATCATCGCCGCGAAGACCCCCCTCACGTACACTCAGACGGTCACCGTTGCGGGACAGGTTGTGAAGCAGACCGTAGAGGTGCAAAAGCAACTCGATGCCATCTTGCCCGGGTTGATCCCGGTGGCCTTCACAGTTCTGGCCTATTGGCTGCTGAAGCGCTATAAGCTGAACCCGCTGTGGGTGATCCTCATCCTCTTCGTCATCGGAATGGTGTTTGGGGCGCTCGGCTGGCTGGCATGAAACCGGGCGTGGGGGAGGAGTTGTGGACCTCCCCCACGCCTCCCTCGTGGAGGTGCAGGATGGGTCGATACCTGAATGCGGTTATTGACCTCCTTCAGCGAGTGGCGGAGGCAAACGAGGAGGCGGTGCGGGCAGGGGCCGGGATCCTGGCCGACGTGATCGCGCGTCAGGGGCTGGTCCATGTGTTCGGTTCCGGTCACTCGCAGTTGCTGGCTCTGGAGATCCAGGCCAGAGCGGGTGGTTTGGTACCGGTACAGGTGATTTACGACCCCACTTTCGGAAAGGCAGAGACGGTGGAGGGGTATGCGGTTTCGCTGTTGAGGGATTACGAACTGTCCCGGGGGGAAGCGATGATCGTCATCAGCAACTCAGGCCGCAACCCTGCGCCCATCGAGATCGCCATTGCGGCCAGGGAGAGAGGTCTGAGCGTGATTGCGTTGACCGCCTTGGAATTCTCCCGGTCGGTTTCTTCGCGGCACTCTTCGGGGAAGCGGCTTTTCGAACTGGCTGACGTGGTCCTGGACACGATGGGCGGCCCGGGTGATGCTCTTGTGCGGGTGGAGGGCCTGGACGTGCCGGTGGGTCCCTCATCGACTGTGGTCGGTGGAGCCCTGATCAACGAGCTCATGGTGGTCACAACGGAGGAGCTGGTGCGCCGCGGATTTGAGCCTCCGGTTCTCCGTTCCCAGAATCTGGACGGCAGCGAGGTTCACAATCAGCGGGTCATGGCAGCATACTGGGGCAGGATTCGGCGGGTAATTTAGAGCTGCGGGGCGGGGGCAATGGTTGGGGTTATTTTGGTCGGGCATGGGGGAATGGCACGGGGGATGCTTGAGGCGGCTGAGCTTATCCTGGGGCCTCAAGAGAACGTGGTGGCACTGGGCCTGGATCCCTCCGACGAACCGGGCACCTTGGCTGCCGCCATCCGGGCGGCGGCAGAACGGTTGGGTACCGAACAGCTGGTGGTACTGGCTGATCTTTTCGGAGGGAGTCCTGCCAATGCGGCCGCCACGGTATGGCATCATAGGAGCGGCATGGCAATAGTAGCGGGACTCAATCTGCCGATGCTGTTGGAGGTACTTGTATCCAGGGACGCTCCATCGGCGGCGGACGCTGCCCGTATAGCGGTGCAGGCGGGGCGAGAAGGGGTGCGGGACGTGGTGGCAGCCCTTCGGTCAGCGATGTCGGCACGGGAAGGGGAGAATGACAGCGGAAATGCCGGTCAAACACCTGCGCATTGACAACCGTCTCATCCACGGGCAAGTGGTGGTGGCCTGGGCCAAGCACGAGGGGATCGATACCCTCATCGTCGCCAACGACCAGGTGGCCGCTGACGATTTTCAGCGGACGATCTTGGTGTCGGTGGCTCCGCCCGGCATCAGGGTTCTGGTGCTAGGGGTGGGTGATACTCTTGCATACGTTAGGGACCCGGCTCACGAGCACGAAAATGTATTCATCCTGTGCAAGACGCCGGAAGATGCATTGGCTCTTCATGAAGGTGGCCTGGGCCTCCAGGAAATGAATGTGGGGAACATGGCCTTCGTAGTTGGCTCGAAGAAGGTGAGCAAGAGTGTCTTTGTTACACCGGAGAACGTGGAGACGTTCAAGAAACTGAGTCAGTCAGGGGTACGGCTTACGTGCCGAATGATGCCAACCGAGGGCAAGAACGACTTCATGGCGATGTTGCGCAACGCCAAAGCCTTGGTATAGGGGCCGTCCGCATATGGAGCATGTGCTGAGGAATGCGACCGTCCTGACCCCTCTCGAGCGTTTGCCGGGGGCGCACGTGGCGTTCAGCGGCGGCAGGTTGACCGGCATAGGCAAGAACGTGCGCGGAGGCGCACCCGGGGTTGACCTAACCGGATACACGGTGGCACCCGGGTTTATAGACATGCACGTCCACGGGGGCGGGGGGTATTCTCTCATAGACGGCGATCCCCGCGATTTACAGGGCTTCCGGCAGTGGGTGGTGCGGACCGGGGTCACCGGCTTTCTCATGTCGGTGATGGCCGCCACCCCCGAGGAACTGGTGGTCGCTGTGCAGGAGAACAAAGTGGAGGTGGGTCGCGGGGACGGGGGAGCCTGTTGTCTCGGGTTCCATCTCGAAGGGCCGTTCTTGAGCCCCAGGCGCCGGGGGGCTTTCGACCCGTCCTGGTTTCGGTTGCCTGACAAGGGTACCATGGACGACTTGCTGCGGGCGGGCGAAGGTACCGTCCGGGTTGTAACCGTGGCCCCCGAGTTGCCGGGCGCTCCCGAACTGATCCAGCACGTCTCGCAGATGGGGGTACTGGTTGCCCTTGGGCACACCGATGCCACATACGAGGACTTCATGGCTGGCGTTCGGGCTGGAGCCAGGCATGTGACCCACTGCTACAACACCATGAGGGGTTTCGGGCACCGGGAGCCCGGGGCTATGGGTGCCGCCCTTGTTGCTCCGGTGACTGCGGAGCTCATCACAGACGGAGTACATGTTCACCCTGCCGCCATGGACCTCCTCATGCGCATGAAGGGGCCTGGGGACGTGGTCCTGGTCACCGACGCTATGGCCGGGGCCGGACTCTCGGATGGCGTCTACCCTCTGGCCGGGCGGGAGGTGCACGTGCGGCAAGGGAGAGCCGTCCTGGCCGATGGCACGCTCGCGGGAAGCGTGCTGACCATGGATCAGGCCGTGCGAAATGTGGTCGGTGTCGTGGGCAGGCCCGTTCACGAAGCGATCCGTATGGCCACGTGGAACCCGGCCCGGTGTTTGAACTTGCACACCAGGAAGGGTTTGCTGGCTCCCGGGATGGATGCCGATTTGGTCATCCTCGACAGGGAGCTGGAAGTTGCCGCCGTGCTAGTGGCGGGAAGGGTGGCTTACTGCCGGGAGCGGGAACGCGAGCTATTTTCGGCCCTGCCTCGTTGGGCTGCCGACGACCGGTGACAGGGATCGCGCGGGCCGCTCCGGATTCCGGAGGTGTGAGCGTGCTGGCTGAACGCTTTGCGGGTGAGATCCACGACATGCTCGCCCGGATCGAGAAGGAGGAGTTCCAGGTTATCGATCAGGCTGCCGAAGTGGTGGCCAGATCCATGATGTCGGGAGGGATCCTCCACATATTCGGGACGGGTCACTCCCATCTGGTAGCTGAAGAAGTGCTTTACCGGGCGGGTGTGCTGGCCCCGGTGGATGCCATCCTGGAGCCCAGTCTTACCGGGCATACGGAAGTATGCAAGAGCGAGTTTGCCGAGCGCCTGGAGGGGTGGGGGAAGGTTATTCTGGACCACCGCGACATCAGTCCCCAGGATGTGCTGCTGGTAGTGAGCAACTCGGGGCGAAATGCGGCTCCCGTTGAGGTGGCCATGGAGGCTAAGGCGCGGGGCGTCCCCGTCATCGCCATCACTTCCGTGGCTTATTCCCGCTCCGTGTCTTCCCGCCATTCGTCGGGCAAGCGTCTGTTCGAAGTGGCGGATCTGGCAATTGACAACAAGACGCCTTTGGGCGACGCCCTGGTTCATGTTGAAGGGACGCGTGCTCCCCTGGGCCCGGGATCGGGCATAGCGGGCTGTTTCATCGTCCACTGTCTGCTCTTGCAGGTAGTGGAAAAGATGATGGCTGCCGGGTATGACCCCCCGGTATTCCTATCTGGGAACCTCGATGGTGCGCGCGAATACAACCGGCCGCTCCTGCAACGTTACAAGGGCCGAGTCAAGGCGTGGTGAGCAAGAGGGACACGGGTTATGGGATTTCAGGCTGGAGTGGCAGAGGTGGTTCTCGCCCCCCCTGCGGGGACGCCGATGGCGGGTTACATGGCGCGGCAAGGACCGTCCAGGGGGTGGCTTGACCCGTTGGTCGCGCAGGCGCTGTACCTTGAAGGGCACCGAGGGCGGGCTGTCATCGTGTGTGCCGACCTCATTGCCGTGGACTGGGATCTTACCCGGGCAGTCAGGGATGTCCTTGGCCCGGGCCTCGGGGTACCTGCGGCTGGGGTAATGGTTGCAGCTTCACACACGCACTCCAGCTATGCGGGGGTTGTGGACCGCCTGCACGTGGCCGACCGACCTCAATCCGACCCCTGTCTGCGCGAGTATACTGCCCGCAGTCTGGCTGGAGTGGCAAAGCTGGCTGCCATGGCGCCCGAGAATTGTTATCTTAGCCTTGGCCGAGCGACGGTCAGGGGGGTCGGGGCGAACCGCGACGATCCCTCCATACCGGTCGATCCCGAAGTCACCGTGCTGGCGCTGAGCAGACAAGATGGCTCGTTGATCGCCGTGTTGGTCAACTACGCCTGCCATCCCACCGTACTGGGTGCGGACAATCTCCTGCTGTCCAGTGACTTTGTGGGGCCGATGCGCAGGACGGTTCAGAAACGCCTTCGAGCCGCAGGACTGGGGTGTCCGCCGGTGCTTTACACCAATGGCGCCGCCGGGGACGTCAGCCCTCGGTTCACCCGCCGCGCCCAGACATGGGCGGAGGCCCGCCGCATGGGGTGTCTGGTGGGGATCGCCGCCGCGACCGCGGTCCTGGGCGCTGAGCCTGTGAAGGGTTCCCTGGCCGTCGCATGCGGGGAGCGAGACGTGGCCCTTCCCGCAAGGATCCTCGATCCCGATGATTTGAAACACCGGGTGGCGGCCGCCGAATCGGAACTGCGGCGTGCGGAGCAAATGGGGCGGAGCCACGGGGAACTTCGGCGGCTGCGTACGATGTGGGAGGGGGCCCTGGTTCAGAGGGAGATGTATGGGCGTCTGCCAGTCCAGCTGACAACTCACCTGCAGGTGCTGCTTCTTGGTCCGATTGCGCTCGTGGGCGTGCCGGGAGAGCTTTTCTCGTGTCTCGGACTGCATCTCAAGGAGAGGAGTCCTGTCCCCGCTACGGTGGTGGTGGGCTATGCCAATGACTATCTGGGGTATATTGCCGACCGCGACGCCTACGCCGGCGGTGCTTACGAAGTACTGGTAAGCCCGTTGGCTGAGGGCTCTGGGGAGATACTTGTGGAACAATTGCTACGTCTGTGTGAGGACGTTTACAAGGCAGCAGCGGGTGTCGATACCGGAGGCGGGCGAAATTGAGGGGTGCTTTGGTAGGAAATGGTCACAGACGGGCGTACAAGGCCGTGGTCCTGGACGTTGACGGCACCCTTGTCACGGGGGCCGGCGCGGTATCGGAGAGGAACCGGACGGCGCTGGCGGCGGTCCAGCAGTTGGGAGTCCGCGTTGTGCTGGCTACCGGGAGGCACCCGCGCGCGATACGCCGTCTGTGCCACCACCTGGGTCTCAAGGGCTTTCACATTTGCGTCAACGGCGCCTTAGTCGTGGATCCTTTGAGCGGGGAAGTTGCCCTGGCTAGGTGTCTGAACGTCCCTGAGGTCGATGAGGTCCTCACCTTTTTTCGCAAGCATAGTTTCGGTGGCGCGCTATACCGCTCTGACGTGATCCTGACCGATCGAGAAGATCTCCTGGCCTCGTTCGCCGCATTTGAAGAGCGGCAAGTGTTTTATGTGCCGGAAATCTCGAGCCCTGATCCCGGTGTGCTCAAGATAATCGGTTTTCCTCCTCCAGAAGTGCCGTTCCGGGAGGCTTTTCAGCTTGTGCGGGACGCCTTTGGCACTCGCTTCTCAGTAACCTCAGGCGATTCCGCTTGCGTTGAAGTGGCCCATTGCGAAGCGACCAAGGGGACAGCCCTCCTTCGGTGGTGCCGTACCCACGGGATTGCCCCATCTGAGGTGATTGCTGTAGGTGATTCGTACAATGATTTGGAACTCCTCCAGGTAGCGGGTACTGGCGTGGCCGTTGCCAATGCTGTCCCCGAGCTGCGAAAGGCTGCCCGTCTGGTGGTGGGTTCTTGTGAGGAGGACGGAGTCGCCGAGGCACTGCGCCTTTTGTTCGGGTGGCCTGGTACTGGCTGCCTGGGAGGAGAGGGGGTGGTAGAACGCTAAACCGATGGATACAGTACCGCCGGTGGACGGGAGCGGGTGACCTGCGAAAACTGGCGGGATGCGTGCGAATAGCAGTTTTCGTCCGTTGCTCTCGCATAAAATCGCGGCCAAGGTACATGTTTCGCCAGAGTGGATGAAACCTAGCCGAACTCAATGCCGTACCGGAAGGAGTTCCTGATGTCTCGTCGAATGGTATGTACAACAGATCAACTGTACGGGAGGTTGCCGTGGAAGTTTTTCCAAGGAATAACCGCGTTCTGACGCCCCTTTACACACAGATTAAGCAGGCAATAAGGGACATGGTTGAGAGTGGGCAGCTCCGCCCCGGTGACCGTGTGCCCGGGGAGCGGGAACTGGCCGAGCAGTTTCGGGTGAGCCGCATGACTGCCCGTCAGGCCTTGAACGAGCTGGAGGCAGAGGGGGTAGTCGTGAGGGCGCAGGGGAAAGGGACATTCGTTGCGCGTCCGAAGATCAGGCAGGCACTTGTCTCCCTCACCAGCTTTTCAGAAGACATGATGCTCAGGGGTCTGGTGCCCGGGGCAAAGTACGTCAAGGTGGAAGTGATGGTGACGCCTCCCGATATTGCTGAGTTGCTCGGCCTGACCATCGCGAGCCAGGTGTGGAGGGTTGAGCGTTTGCGTACTGCCGACGGTGAGCCCATGGCTCTGGAAGTGAGCTACGTCCCGTACCGGTTGTGCCCCGATCTCGAGACTCATTTGACCAGGGAGGGCTCGCTGTACAGGGTATTTGAATGTGTCTATGGCTTTTCCCTGGCACGAGCGACTCAAACTGTGGAGGCGGCTTTGGCATCTAAGGACGAAGCGAGCGTTCTGGGCATCCGCCCGCGCACGCCTGTGCTGCTGTGTAGGCGACTCACCTACAGGCATGATGGGGTACCGATTGAGTACGTGAAGTCCTTGTACCGAGCTGACAGATACAAGTTCGTGGCGGAAATGGTGCGATCGGGAGGAGCAGCGGAGCGAACCCCGTTTCGGGAAGGAAGAACGTAGAAGGATAGCGGAGTTGCGCGAACAAATGGTGCTGGGAGCTGTGAACCCAAAGCCTGCGGAGGCGGGCAGTTGCGATCTGGCTTGGACCCGTTGGGGGTTGAGGCAGTGATGGGACAGTGCGTAAATGGGAACGGCACGATTACGTCGTCTTCGCGGCAAAGCTTGCCGCCCACGGTCGAGGTCTGGCCATCGTGTACGGATGTCGGAAGGCGTGCTGCAGACCTGATAGAATCTCAACTGGCCCGTCGACCCTGCTCTGTTTTCGCCCTGCCGACGGGTACCACGCCGCTGGCCATGTACGACGAAATCGTGAGGCGATGTGAAGAGGGTAACCTGAGGCTCGACGGTGCGAAGTTTTTCAACCTGGACGAGTATGTGGGGCTTCACCCCGGCCACGAGGGATCGTTTTACAGGTACATGCGGGAGCGTTTTTGGGGACCTGCCAAGCTCAAGGAATGGCAGTACGACGTCCCCCGAGGGTGGGTCCAAGACCTGGACGGAGAGTGCAAGCGATATGACGAGGCCATCGTTGAAGCCGGTGGGATCGATCTGGCGGTAGTGGGGCTTGGGGTGAATGCGCACGTTGGGTTCAATGAACCCGGTACCGACCCCGAACTTGGTACGCATCTGGTGGAGCTTTCTGAAAGCACGCGCCGGGCCCAGGCGGAGTGGTTCGGGGGCCTGGTAGGTCGTGTTCCGCGGCGCGCACTCACGGTGGGGATCCGAACGCTTCTTGGGACGCGTGCCATAGTCCTGATTGCTTGTGGGCGGCATAAGGCCAGGATTGTGCATGAGGTGCTCTTGGGTCCCCCAACGCCCGAGCGGCCAGCCTCTCTCTTGAGGATCCATCCCAACCTCACCGTTATTCTCGATCAGGATGCCGCAGGTTTGCTTTGGCCAAAGGAGTTCAAGGCCGAGGAGGCCTTGAAGACGGATACGGTGTAGAGCCAGGAGACGGGCAAATTGGCGGCGGGTGTGCACTCCGGTCCGGCAGCCCGGAGGTGGGTCGCCTCGCAATGGGATGCGTCTGCCGGGTTAGCTGAGCTCCAGCGGGCGGGCCGGGTCGAGGCTGGGGAGAAAGGAGGAAGTGCACGTGATCACTAAGGACGAACTGGCCCGCATGATCGAGCAGACCCTGGTGAAACCGACCGCCAGCAGGCAAGAGGTCAGGGCATTCCTGGAGTCGGCGAGGAAACACGGGTTCTATGCGGTAATGGTGAATCCCACGTGGGTAGAAGTGGCTGTCCAGGAGATGGCGGGTACCGGTATCAGGGCGGGCACGGCCATCGGCTTTCCGCTGGGGGCGACTCTTTCAGAGGTGAAGGCTTACGAGGCCTTCCGTGCGGTGGAGCGGGGGGCGCGGGAGATAGACGTGGTGATCAACATCGGGGCTCTCAAAGGGGGAGAAACTGACCTGGTGCGGGAGGACATGGCGACAGTGGTGAAGGCCGTGCATAGCGTTACCGGGGTGGATCCCCGCAGTGTGACCGTCAAGGCCATCATCGAGACCTGCTACCTCGATGAGAGAGAGAAGGTCCTTGCCGCCCAGCTGGCGGTGGAGGCGGGGTGCGATTTCGTCAAGACGTGCACGGGTCTTGGCCCGCGCGGAGTGACGGTCGACGATGTGGTCATCATAAAGCGGGCGCTGGCAGGCAAGGCCGGGATTAAGGCTTCCGGAGGAATCTACAACCTGGAATTCGCTTTGCGCCTGATCGAGGCGGGGGCAACCCGCCTGGGGACGAGCAAGGGAGTTGAGTTGCTCGAGGAGATGGAACGGAAGCACACCCAGGTGACAAGGAGGGCCGGGTACCACTGAGAGACAAGCTGCGCCGTCTTCGGGGGTTGGGTGAGGTGACCGGCCGGGTCGAACTGAGGGGTCAGGGAGCGTCGGGGGGCATCGCCATTGGCCCGGCGTACGTTTTCCGCAGGACCGTACAGGCCCTGCGCCGGGTGGTCGGGCCGGAGGGTGTGGCAGCGGAGATCGACCGGCTGCGCCGTGCCGTGGAGGTGGCACGGGCGCAACTGGCAGCCCTCAGGGAAAAGGCTTTACGGGAAGCAGGGACTGACCAGGCGGCGATATTCGAGGCTCACGATCTCATGCTACAAGATCCCGAGCTGGTGGGCAGGGCGGAGCTGGTGATACTCGAAGGGGAGTGCAACGCCGAATGGGCCCTGCAGCAGGCCGGTGAAAAGGTGGCCTCCTCGCTGGAGTCTGTGCCGGATGAATACCTGCGGGCACGTGCTGCCGATGTACGGGACGTCGTGTCTCGGGTGGTGTGCATACTCGAGGGGCGGTTCGGCCACCCGCTCGGCGAGCTTCCTGAGCCGGTGGTGGTTGTGAGCGAGGAGCTCATGCCCTCTGACACCGCGCAGACGGACCGGGACAAGGTTCTGGGCTTTGTAATGGAGCGAGGGAGTTCAACTTCCCACGCCGCCATTCTGGCACGGACGATGGGGATAGTCGCCGTGGTGGGTGTAACGGGGGTTCTGGAGGCCGTTTCTTCCGGTGACACCGTGGTAGCTGACGGCAACACGGGGGTTGTGGTGGTCGGCCCGTCTCCTGAAGAGCTGCAAGAGTGGGAGGTCAAGAAGCAGGGGTGGTATGAACGCAGAAAGAGGCTCCAGGCGCTGGTGTCCCTACGTGCGGTGACGAAGGATGGCCACCGGGTCGAGCTTGCCGCCAACGTCGGCTCGCTCGGAGATCTGGAGTCAGCCCTTGCCTGGGGTGCCGAGGGGGTAGGGCTATTTCGGACCGAATTCCTCTTCATGGACCGGGGTTCCCCTCCTTCGGAGGACGAGCAGTTTGAGGTGTACCGTCAGGCGGCACAGACGATGTCGGGCCGCCCGGTAATCATCCGCACGCTTGACGTGGGTGGGGACAAGCCCATCCCCTGGCTGGGCAGGCTGGAGGAGGCCAATCCCTTTCTGGGGTTGCGGGGAATCAGGCTGTGCCTGGAACGGGAGGAGGTATTCCTGACCCAGCTGAGGGCGTTGTTGCGTGCTCGGGTGTACGGCGACGTGTGGGTGATGTTTCCCATGGTGGCTGACGTAGGGGAGGTTCACGCTGCCAGGCGGCTCCTCGAGAAGGCGAGAGAGGAACTCGCGGCGGCGGGGGTACCGCACGGGGAGCTGCCGGTGGGGATTATGGTGGAGGTGCCTTCTGCTGCGCTGCTAGCCCGTCACCTGCTGCAAGAGGTGGACTTCGTGAGCGTGGGGACGAATGACCTCACCCAGTATACTCTGGCTGCGGACCGCAGCAATGCCCGGGTTGCGAGGTTGGCCGATGCGCTTCATCCTGCTGTGCTGCGCCTCATTGCTGAGGTTGCGGAGGCAGGGTGGCGTGCTGGAAAGTGGGTGGGTGTATGCGGTGATCTGGCTGGCGATCCTTTGGCAGCGCCCCTGCTGGTAGGGCTCGGTGTGAACGAGCTCAGCATGGCTCCGTCGCTCCTTTCTGAAGTCAAGGAAGCGGTGAGATCGGTATCGGTGACCGAGGCGCAGGAGTTGGCCCGCCGGGCGCTGGCCTGCCGGAGTGCCGGGGAGGTACGCGAGTTGCTCACCCACAACCGCCAACTGAAGTGAAATGGTCGCAGTCGGGAGGATGGCATAGATGGTTGAAGCGCGTGTCGTTGTGCGTACTGGTGTCGGGCTTCACGCGCGGCCCGCGGCGCTGCTGGTGCAGGAAGCTGTCAAGCATCCGTGCAGGGTGACCATTGAGTATGGAGGTAAGAAGGCGGATGCCAAGAGCATTCTGCAGGTGCTGGCTATGGGGGTCAGGGATAGCGAGGAACTCGTAATCCGCGCCGAAGGGGAAGGAGAGTCGGAGGCGCTGGCGTCGCTGGTGAGCTTGTTTGTCGAGGGGTTGAAGGGACCGTAAAGGGCGGTTTTTGCGGGTTACGCCGGCCGAACTTCGGGGCTGGTAAGGTACCTCCGACGTAAGGCTGCCTTTCCCTCCGCTCACAGGATTCTGCGGCGGCCCACTAGGACCGCCCCTGAGGGTCGGATAATATGGGCTCCATGTGGGCCCGACCAATCGGGGCAGGTCGCTTTGCGGGTGGTGGGGTTTCGCCTTCTCCTGGTAGCCGCAGGCCGAGGGCCGCTCGCTGCGGCCGGAGGTGCTGAAGGAGGGACTAACCGCAGCGGCTACGCTGCCCGGCGGTGAGTGCCGGAAGCGCGGGCAGGTGGAAGGTCAAGGAGGACAGGTGCTGTGCGCAGCCGAACGTATTATTGAAGCAGGCGACGCGTGCGACTGGGGGCGGAAGGCGTGCCGCTCACGGTTAGGGAAGCCCTTGCGCTGCCGGCCCTGGCCGGCAGCGAGGTGCTGGCTGGTTCGGCGGGCCTGGAGCGTGAAGTGACGAGTGTTACGGTGATCGATGCTCCGGATGGCATCAGGTTCATCCGGGGCGGGGAGTTCATCCTGAGCACTCTGTTCCTCTACAAGGAAGGCGAACCCGAGCAGGTGCGCCTGCTGGCGGAGCTCAAGGAGCGCGGAGCAGCTGCACTGGGCGTGAAGCTCAGGTTCGTGGAGACGCTCTCCGGCCAGGTAAAGGCCCTGGCTGACGATTGGCATATCCCCCTGGTTTGCGTACCCGATCACCTGGCCTGGAAAGACATCATCAATGCGGTGCTGGAGGAGTTGCTCGGCCGCCAGGCGAGGGAACTGCAGCAGTCGTGGGCCATCCACCGGTCCTTCATCGACCTTGCCCTGGAAGGGCGCGGACTGGCGGAACTCGCCCGAGCGCTGGCCGATCTGGTCCGCAATCCGGTGTTGATAGTTGAGAGCTGCAATGGTTCCGTGTTTGTGGCCGGAGGGGCGGAGGCCATGGGCGGTTCCGACAGACCCGCAGGGTCTTCCTGGGCGGGAACAGGGGCAACCCCGGGGAGCACTCACCTGGAGGGCGACGTGCTGGGGCCGTGGCTCGCCGCCGAGGGAGAGCATATGCACCCGGTGGTGGGATACGCGGGAATCTGGCGGGTCACCTCTCCCGGGGGAGATTCTCGGGTAGTAGGTGCGATCCGGACCGGTCGCCAGCAGGGCGGCTGGATCGTGGTATGGGAGCGCGACGGTACCCTTGACGGCTGGGGTTTCACCGCCATGCAACATGCCGCCACGGTGGCCGCCCTGGAAGTTGAGAAACTGCGTGCCCTGAGGAATCTGGAGCGATCGATGCGGGATGATTTCCTGCATCACCTGGTGCGGGGTGATTTCGAGTCAGAGGCCACAGCCAGGGAAAGAGCCTGGAAGCTGGGCTGGGAGTTGGGGGACGTCTATGTGCCCGTGGCAATTAGGCTTGTGGGCACGCCTGTGGGATGGCTTGACGAAAAGGGCACCCGGGCCGCATGGCGGGTGGTTGACCTGTTGCAGGGATACGGCCTTCCCCCGCGCACCATGGCCGGGGTGGACCACGCTGAGCGACCCCTTGTGCTGTTCCCGGTCGCCCTGGACAGCCCGGGCCGGGCGGACGACGTGGTGGCCCGTGAGATGAGGCGGCTCATTGGCTTGGTTAGTAGAAGGTACCCGAGGCTTGAACTACTGGCAGGGATCGGGCGGCCGGGGCGGGGGCTGCAAGGGCTGAGCGTGAGTTACAGGGAAGCGGTCACAGCTCTGGAACTGGCCCCGTCGCTGGCTCGGGCTGGCCCGGTGGTCCAGTTCCGCGATCTGGGTGTGCATCGGCTGGTGCGTGATGCGAGCGGTTCGGAGGTGGCTGAGTTTGTTCGCGATATCCTGGGGCCGCTGATTGACCACGACCGCAAGCACCGGACGGAACTGGTGCGGACGCTACGGGCATTTCTCGAGCACGGCGGCAACTACCGGGAGGCCGCTCGCGCGCT
>JBFLXJ010000009.1 GCA_040757085.1 Bacillota bacterium
CGAGCGCCGGCTCGATCTCCGCGGCGAAGCCGGACATGAAGTTGACAAACACGTACAGCCAGTTAATGTACTGGCTGAAGGCGACCAGCGTCCCCACCGTGTTCTCCCCCCGGAAGATGAGCCACGCGCCGGTGACGAGGATGGCCACCTCCGAGGCGACGGTGATCAAGGTGGTGAAACCGCCCTGGAACAGGAGGTTCAGCTTGTACAGGGCAAAACCTTCTCGAAGGTAGGCGGAAAGCGCCCGGGAGAAGCGGCGCATCACCCCGCGGAGGCCGGCCTGCACGCGCACCGAGTACAGGGCCCCCAGGCCCTCCTCGGCCTCGGCGATGTACCGGGCCTCGGCCTCCTGCCTGCGGGTGGCGGCTACCGCGGCGCGTTTCCCGTACATGCGGAAGCCCACTGCGTAGACAGCTACGGACGCCACCGAGATCCCAGCCAGGAGCGGGGCCATCACGAACATGAGCGCCAGCGTGATCAGCACGAGCACGATGTGCCCAAGGAGCTCGGAGAAGCTCTTGATGATGAGCGGAGAGCAGCGCGGCACTTCGCTCGTGAGCCGCTGCAGTGCCTCCCCGGTCTTCGTCTTGAGCGCCTGCTCGTAGGGCACGGTATGGAATCGCCTGTACATGGCGACCTGAATGTCCTGTTCCACCTTGAGCTCCAGGCGGCGCATGGCGTAACCGCGACCGTAGAGCAGGAACACCTGCGTGATCTCCGTGCCGAGGAACACGACAATCCAGATGACGAAGAGCCTTGCATCGAGGGCGGTCAGGGCATCGATCACCCGCTTGAAGAAGAAGGGGAGGACCCCACTGATCGCGAAGAACGAAAGTTGCAAAGCAAGCGCAAGCCCCCAGAGCGCACGGTACCTGAACACATGCCCACGCCAGAAACGGACGACGCGGCTGTACCGCTCTCTCATCCCTCTGCTCTTCCTTCCGACCCCTTCCTTAGCAGTTTCTGTGACCTCTCGCGTTCAGCAAACCGTTGCAGTTTCTGAACGAGGGCGGCTTCCTCGCACTGATCCTCGTAGACGTAGCCTCTGCTCTTCAGCACCTCGGCTAATGCCGGCGAGCAGTTCCCTGCGGATTTCAGGAGTCTGCACTCTTCCTGCGTCACTTTATCCGTGAGTGTATGGGTAACCATGTCAGCCCTTCCCGACAGAGTCCAACGGTGTAGTTCTTCTACACTTCCCCCCAAATTCCTCGACGATCCAGCCTTCCCTGTTGCTGGGATAGGGTGAGCGATGGGCGCAGAGGAACGGCTGGCCCCGGAAGCCGGCCTCGAGCGCTGCCAGGACAGAGCGGCCCCGCTTGCGCACGGTCGAGATGTAGCCGCGGATGCGGCCGAAGGCCTGCGCACCGGCGGAGCTGCGGAAGGTGCCGGAGATCTTCTGCTGCACCTTGACCATGCGCAGGTCGCCCTCCACCAGGTTGTAGAAAGCGCCAGTCCCCCTGTCCTGGATCCACTGGTCAAGGCCCACACATTGGATGAGAACAGTGGCGCCGACATGAGAGCCCTCCTCAACGGCCTGGACCTGCTCAGCAGGGAGTTCGGGGTGAGTTGGCCCGTCGTGCACCACTACCACAAACCGTCCGCCTTGGCCGGCCACCGCACGGGCGGCCAGCAGCTGCGCGGCTCATCCGTCCTAGTGCGGTATACGGCGCCGCAGGGGGCGGGAAAGCTAGCCCAGAGGTGGTGAGACCTGATGAGAGGATGGCTTGGTTTTGTCATCCGGCTGGTGGTTTCGGCGGTAGTCCTTCTCCTCCTTGCCGCCATACTCCCTGGCTTCCGTGTCGCCGGGTTCTGGTTCGCCCTGCTGGCAGCGGTGGTAATCGCCGTGCTGGGGTGGGTGGTGGAGGCTGTGTTCGGGCGCCGGGTTTCTCCCCAGGGGCGAGGGGTGGTGGGGTTTCTGGTGGCGGCTGTGGTCATTTACCTCGCTCAGTTCCTCGTGCCAGGGATGCAGGTCAGCGTGTGGGGTGCCCTGCTGGCTTCCCTCATCATCGGTATAGTGGACGCCTTCGTGCCCACCGAGCTCAGGTAGGGGACGCAACTGGGGTGGCGAACCCCGACTGATCTGCCACACGGGTCGGGGGTCGCCTTTCTCGTGAGCACGGGCCCCTGGGCAGGCCGCTTGCGGCCTGCCTTCTGGCCAGGTGGGATTTTCCTTTTCGGGGGCGCATAGGGTTCGCCTGGAGGGGTGGCTCCTCTTGGCGGGCCATTTGTTTTGGTGGGGCACGGGCCCCTGGTGGATGAGGTGGTTGAGGAAGTGGCGATGGCTGGCTGCGGGGTACGTGGCCGTGGTGGGCATCCTGGCGACTCTGCTGGTATGGCCCACCCCGCCCCGCACGGTTCCGGCCCTGGCCTCGCCGTTGCCCGCTCCCCCCGAAGCTCCTCCCGGCCTGGGAACCATGCTCCTCACCGTGCTCTCGGGAGGCAGGGCCGGTTTGTTCTCGCTCTGGGAATCCCCGGACGCCCCCCTGTGGAAGTGGATAATCCGGCAGGTCTTTCCCGCGTTTCCGGGGGATAATATCCCCCACGACGAGCCGGGATGGGGCGAGGTCTTGCTCGAGGGGCTGGGGGTCCTGACCGGGCTGCGCTGGCACGATCCCCTGTCCTGGCTGGTGCTTCGCGGTCCAACTCCCGCCCGCGCTCAAGAAGCCCCCGTCCCTTATTTGGCCGGAAACCCGTCTCCCGGCGGTACACTGCCGGCCGTACCGGGCGGGACCCCGCAGCAGGATCTCTCCGGCGCTGTGCGAGGGCGGGTGCTGGTCGGGCTCTACTGCACCCATGCGCGGGAGTCATATCTTCCCGTGCTGGCGGGAGCCCGCCACGCCGAAGAAGCCCATACCCTGGATGCTTCCCGCAACATGCTGCGGGTGGCGGAAGAACTGGCCCGTGCCCTGAGCCAGGAGCACGGGATCGGGGTGGTCCTCTCGCGGCGGGTTCATGACCGCCAGGGCAAGCTGGGGGCGTACGTGCGGTCGCAGGAGACTGCGCAGGCCCTGCTCCGGGAGTACCCCGACGTTCGCTTCCTGTTCGACGTCCACCGGGATTCCCCGGGCCGGGACGTCACCGCCGCCACGGTGCAGGGGCGTCCTGCCGCCCGGATCATGATCGTGCTGGGTTCCCCTTACCAGGTGGGGCCGGCCTGGGCCCGAAACAAGGCCCTGGCCGACCGTGTCGCCCAGATCATGGAAGAACGATACCCGGGGCTCCTGCGCAAGGTGCTGGTCGCCGACGCCCGCTACAACCAGCATCTTTCACAGGGTGCCCTCCTTTTCGAAATCGGGGGAGTGGAAAACACCCTGGAAGAGGCCCTCTACTCTGCTCGCCTCCTGGCGGACGTGCTGGCCACGTTGATCGCGGAGCAGGTCACGCCTCTACCGACCAAGTAGGCCAATGCTGCCCCTGGAGGTGGCCAGGGGTGGTCAGGCCTCGCCGGTTGATGCCTGCGCTCCCAGCAGGTTGGCGCGTGCGTGCCCGATGTGTGTGGAGATGGCCCGGGCAGCCCACTCTCCGTCGCGGGCGGTCAGGGCCCTGTATATCTCGCGATGTTCTTCCAGAGCCCTCTGCAGGCGCCCGGGCACCCGCAGGGAGGCGGCCCGGGCCTGCTGCACGTAGTAAATGGCCCCTCCCAGGGCGTGTTTGAGAGGCCGGCTACGGGAACCGTTGATGATCAACTGGTGGAACCTGGTATCCAGTCGAGTGACCTGCTCCACGTCCTCCCGGGCCGTGTAGAACTCCATGAGGTCTACGATCTCGCCCAGCTCCGCCAGTTCTTGTTCGCTCATGTTCTGGGCCGCCCAGCGGGCGGCCAGGGCCTCCAGTGCCAACCTGATGGTGAAGATATCCTCGACTTCCGGCGGCGTGATGCCTTCTACCACTACGCCCCGGTTGGGGAAGGAGCGCACCAGCCCCTCGGCCTCGAGGGCTTGCAGGGCTTCCCTGACCGGGGTGCGGCTTACGCCCAGTTCCTCGGCCACCCGGGCCGCCACCAGCACTTCGCCGGGGCGGTACTTACCGGTGACGATGGCTTCTCGCAACCGGCTCAGCACGTGGCTTTTCAGGGAAGCAGGGGGGCTTTCCGAGGCGTCCAGCGACTCACCCACAGTTCAATCCTCCAGGGGCAGCGAGGCAAGAAAGTCCTGCACTATGAGGTCCCACATCATCAGGGCGTCTTCTCCCCCTGGTAGCTCCCGCTCCGGGACGACCAGGCGATGCGGGAACCATTCTTTGGCCCACAGATGTTGATTCTCGCTGTAACGCATTGTATCCTCCATGCCCTTGCCCCCCGTCACCAGCATGATTGTATCCACGTATGTAGTCATCCGTCAACCCCCTGCCTCACAGGCCCAGCGGTATTGCATATTTATGCGGACGGAAGTATAATCTGGGCTATGAGAAGGGGGGCCCGATTCGTTTTGGCTGCCGCTTCTGATATGCCTTCTCGCGTGAAGGTGGCGGTCCTGGGGGCAACCGGCTACACCGGGGTGGAACTGATGCGCATCTTG
Source organism: Bacillota bacterium (assembly GCA_040757085.1). NCBI lineage: Bacteria > Bacillati > Bacillota > Bacillota bacterium. The sequence continues at coordinate 4,518 of JBFLXJ010000009.1, forward strand.
CTGGGACATCCCTGCGTTCAGGTGGTGGCTGCTACCTCGGACTCGTACGCGGGCAAGAAGCTTGACGAAGTCTTCCCTCATTTGCGCCCCTGCCCGGTTCTTCTGCTGCCCACCTCGGCACCCACGACAGAAGCCGCCGGGGAGGCTGAGGTGGTGTTCATTTGCTTACCACACGGGCTGGCCATGGAGAAGGTGCCCGATCTTGTGAGGGCAGGTAAGCGCGTAATCGACTTCGGGGCGGACTTCCGCCTGCGCGACGCCGCGGCTTACCAGCAATGGTACGGGCATGCCCACACCTGTCCCGAGCTTCTGGGCGAGGCAGTGTACGGGATACCGGAACTCCGCCGCGACGAGGTGGCCCGTGCCCGGCTGGTGGCTAACCCGGGCTGTTACCCCACCAGCGTCATCCTGGCCGTGGCACCCCTGGCTTCCTGGCCTGGGGTGGACTGGTCGGCTGTGGTGGCCGATTGCAAGTCGGGAGTCACGGGCGCGGGGAGGAGTCTTTCTCTCGGCACGCACTATCCCGAGGTCAACGATTCGCTGCGTCCGTACAACGTGGGCGGTGCCCACCGGCACGTCCCGGAGATCGAGCAGGAACTGGGCCGCCTGGCGGGGTGCCCGGTGTGGGTGGCGTTCACCCCCCACCTGGTGCCCATGTCCCGGGGGATGCTGTCCGTCGTGTACTTGCGCGTCAACCCGGTGCCTTCCGCAGATGACCTGTACCGGGCGTATCGGGAGCGTTACCGGGGGGAGCCCTTCGTGCAGGTGCTGCAGCCCGGGGAGCTGCCGGCGACTGCCCACGTGCGGGGGACCAACCGGTGCCAGATCGCCGTCACGGTGGACCGGCGCACGGGCACGGTGGTAATCTTCTCGGCCATCGACAACCTGGGCAAGGGCGCGGCCGGTCAGGCGGTGCAGAACCTGAACGTGATGATGGGATGGGCGGAAGAGACGGGCCTGGGGGCCCCCGCCCTGTTCCCGTGAGAGCAGGAGGGCGGGCATGGATCGGCAAGTGGCGTCGTTCGCGAGCACGGGCACGGACCGGGATTCTTCCACCGTGTCAGCAGGGAGCACGGAAGTCAGGTGGCCACCCGGTTTCCTGGCTGCCGGCGTGAACGCGGGCATCAAGAAGAACGGCAAGCTCGACCTGGCCCTGGTGGCCAGTCTGTACCCCGCACAGGCGGCCGGGGTGTTCACCCGCAACCGGGTGCAGGCAGCCCCCGTGGTGGTGACCCGGGAGCACCTGCGGGGTGGGTTGTTGCGGGGGCTGGTGTGTAACAGCGGGCGGGCCAACGCCTGCGTGGGAGAGCGGGGCCTGGCGGACGCGCGGGCCATGGCACACGAAGCGGCGATGGTCCTTTCAGATGCTCTGGGCGAGGAAGTAATGCCCCAACAGGTGGCGGTGGCCTCCACGGGGGTGATCGGGGTTCCTCTGAACGTGGAGGCGGTGAGGGAGGGTATCCGCCGGGCAGGGAAAGTGCTTTCCCCCGGGGGATTTGAGGCGGCTGCGCGCGCCATCATGACCACGGATACCCGGCCCAAGGTCGCGGGCGTGACCGTAACCGTTCCCCGGGGAGAGGTCACGGTCGCGGGGATGGCCAAGGGGTCAGGTATGATCCACCCGGACATGGCCACGATGCTGGCCTTCATTTTTACCGATGCTCGCGCCAGTGCTTCCGACCTGCATGCCGTGCTCCGGCAGGCGGTAGACGACACCTTCAACATGCTCACCGTAGACGGGGACACCTCCACCAACGACATGGTGGTGCTTATGGCCAACGGGGCAAGCGGGATAAACCCCGGGGTGGTCGCCCTGCAGGACGCGGTTACCGCTGTATGCCTGGACCTGGCGCGGGAGATCGCCCGGGACGGCGAGGGAGCTTCCCGCTACCTGGAAGTGGAGGTGCGGGGGGCGGCCACCATGGCAGATGCCCGCCGGGCGGCGCGGGCGGTGGCCTCCTCTTCCCTGGTGAAGACGGCGGTGGCGGGGGCCGACCCTAACTGGGGACGCATTCTGGCCGCCCTGGGGTATTCGGGAGCCTTCTTCGACCCGGACCGGGTGTCGGTGCACCTGGGCCCGGTCGAAGTAGCCCGTGGCGGGGTGGAAGTGCCGTTCGATGAGGGGGAAGCCCGTCGTGCCCTGAGCGCATCGGAGGTGCACATCTTCGTGGACCTGGGGGCCGGCCCTCACCGGGCGCGGGCATTCGGTTGTGACCTAACGGAACAGTATGTGCGTATCAATGCCAGCTACCGGAGTTAGGGGCATCGCTAGCTGGCCGAGTTAGGGGGAATCCCATGAGGGCGGAAGAAAAGGCGGCGGTACTCCTGGAAGCCATGCCCTACGTGCAGGCGTTCCAGGGGAAGACGGTGGTCATCAAGTACGGAGGACACCTCGAGCAGGACCTGGGGCCATTTGCCGAGGACGTGGTTTTCCTGCACCTCGTGGGGATCCGGCCCGTGGTGGTGCACGGAGGCGGACGGGAGATCTCCGCCCTGATGGAGCGGCTGGGGAAGAAGCCCGTGTTCGTGGAGGGACTGCGGGTGACGGACCGGGAGACGGCGGAGATAGCGGAGATGGTCCTGTCCGGTAAGGTCAATCAGGAGATCGTGGCCGCCATCGCTGCCCGCGGCGGGCGAGCGGTAGGGTTGAGCGGCAAAGACGGTGCCCTGATCAGGGCCCGCAAGAAAGAGGGCCCCGTTGACCTGGGATTCGTGGGGGAGGTGGAGGAGGTGGATCCGCGCCTGGTGGCCACCCTCCTGGACAGCGGGTACATCCCCGTCTGTGCCCCCATCGCCCTGGGACCGAACGGAGAGGCGTACAATCTCAACGCCGATACGGCGGCAGCGGAACTGGCGGTGGCCCTGCGGGCCGAAAAGCTGGCCCTCCTCACCGACGTGCCCGGTGTGCTCCGGAGCCGTGACAACCCGGCCTCGCTGGTCTCCACCCTGGGGGTAGAGGAAGCCGAAGCCATGCTCGCCCTCGGGCAGGTGGAGGGGGGCATGATCCCCAAGCTGAAGGCCTGCCTGAGAGCCGTGCGCGGGGGGGTGAAGTCGGCCCACATCGTGGACGGGCGGCGCCCCCACTTCCTCCTGGTGGAGATCTTCACCCGCGAAGGGGCCGGGACCATGGTGGTGCCTGCCGCCGCGGGTGAGCAAGGGGAGGAGGCTGGCGCTGGGGAGCGTGACGCTGCACGGGCGGAGGCCAGCGGGGATGGGGCCGGGCAGGAAGAGGCAGAGGTGGTTGACCAGGAGCGGCGTCACTACTGGCCGATTTTCCGCCGCCAGCCCCTGGTGCTGGTGCGGGGGGAAGGCTCCTGGGTCTGGGACATCCGGGGCCGCCGCTACCTGGATTTCGTCACCGGCCTGGCCGTGTGCGGCCTGGGGCACTGTCACCCCCGGGTGACACGGGCCATCTGCGAGCAGGCGAGGGAGCTGGTCCACACGTCATGCCTGTATTACACCGTACCCCAGGTTCGGCTGGCGCGGGAACTGGCCCGGTTGAGCGGCCTGGACCGCGTGTTCTTCGCCAATTCGGGAGCCGAGGCTAACGAAGGGGCAATCAAGCTGGCCCGCAAGTTCGGGGCGCGGGACGGGCGCTTTCACATCGTCACCGCCCGCCGGTCCTTCCACGGGCGCACTCTGGCCACCCTGGCCGCCACCGGACAGGAGAAGTATCACCGGGGCTTCGCGCCCCTACCTCCGGGTTTCAGTTACATCCCCTTTGGCGACGTGGCCGCCCTGGAGCAGGCCGTTACCCCCGAGACTGTGGCAGTGATGGTGGAACCGGTACAGGGGGAAGGGGGCATCTACCCTGCCTCGCAGGAATTCATGGATGCTTTGGCCAGGTGGCAGCAGGCGGGCGTACTCCTCATCTGTGACGAGATCCAGTGCGGCCTCGGTCGCACGGGAAAGTGGTTTGCCTTCCAGCACTACGGCGTCAAGCCGGACATCGTCACCCTAGCCAAGTCCCTGGGGGGAGGCGTGCCCATCGGGGCAGTGCTGGCCCGCGAAGAGGTGGCAGTGTGCCTGGCTCCCGGCGATCACGGCTCCACCTTCGGTGGTAATCCCCTGGCCTGTCGGGCGGCCCTGGCTTATCTGGAAGCATTGCAGGACGAGAGGGTGGTGGAAAACGCCGCCGCCATGGGTGAGTACCTGGCGAGGGGGCTCCGGGATCTGGCCGCGCGCCACCCGGCGGTGGCCGAGGTACGGGCACTGGGCCTGATGGCGGGGCTCGAGTTGCGCGTACCAGGTGCGCAGGTGGTGGCGGTTTGCCGCGAACTGGGGCTGCTGGTCAACTGCACGGAAGAGGTGGTGATCCGCCTGCTGCCGGCCCTCAACGTGACCAGGGCCGAGGTGGATCGGGCGGTGGAGATCCTGGATCAGGCCCTGGCGGTGGCCGATGCCGCGCTCGCAGGGGCGCGGGCGGGAGCCGACGCCGCCGGCAACTGACCGGGCGGGAGCAGGTGCTGCCCGGAAGGAAGCCGGGGCGGCGCAATGAGGAAGGAGGGGTATCATGGATAAGGTGGTGCTGGCGTATTCGGGTGGCCTGGATACCTCGGTGGCCATCCACTGGTTGAAGGAAAAGTACGGCATGGAAGTGGTGGCGCTCATCGCCGACCTGGGCGAAGGGCGAGATCTGGAGGCTCTGGTCCGTAAGGCGCTCCAGGTGGGGGCGGTGTCCTGCCGGGCCGTGGATGCCCGTGAACAGTTCGTGCGCGAATTTGTGTTCCCCGCCCTGCGGGCCCACGCCGTCTACGAGGGCGTGTACCCCCTCTCGGCGGGGTTGTCCCGGCCTCTCATCGCCCGGCTGTTGGTGGAGACCGCTCACGCCGAGGGGGCCAAGGCGGTGGCCCACGGCTGCACGGGTAAGGGGAATGATCAGGTCAGGTTCGACGTGTCCATAGCGGCGCTGGATCCCACCTTGAAGGTGATCGCTCCCGTGCGGGAGTGGAGCTGGTCCCGGGAAGAAGAGATCGACTACGCCCGTGCTCACGGCATTCCCGTGCCCGTGGAGAAGCGCAACCCGTTCTCCATCGACCAGAACCTGTGGGGGCGCAGCATCGAGTGCGGGGTGCTGGAGGATCCCTGGGTGGAGCCTCCCCCCGAGGCATTTGCCTGGACGCGGGATGTGGCCGACACCCCTTCTGCGCCCTGCTACCTGCAGATCGAGTTCGTCGAGGGGGTGCCGGTGGCCCTGGACGGGGAACCCCTGGATCCCGTCGACCTGCTCGTGCGTCTGAACCGCCTGGCGGGCGAGCACGGGGTGGGGCGGATCGACCACGTGGAGAACCGGCTGGTGGGTATCAAGTCCCGCGAGGTGTACGAAGCCCCCGCGGCCACGGTGCTGCTGGCGGCGCACCGCGCCCTGGAGGCCCTGTGCCTTCCCCGCGAGACCGCCCATTTCAAGGTGCTGGTGGAACAAAAGTACTCGGAGCTTGTGTACTACGGGCTCTGGTACTCGCCCTTGCGTGCGGCCCTGGACGCCTTCGTGGCCTCCACCCAGCAGTACGTGACCGGTACGGTGCGGGTGAAGCTGCACCGTGGCACCTGCCAGGTGGTGGGGCGGCGGTCTCCGTATTCCCTGTACGACTACGGCCTGGCAACTTACGATGCGGCCGACACCTTCCGGCACGACTCGGCGGTGGGATTCATCGACATCTGGGGCTTGCCCACCCGGGTGTCCGCCCGTGTGCAGGGAGTTCCCGGAATGCGCTATGCCCGGTCGGCCGCCGGGGAGCCCGCCGCGGCGGCGTCGGGAGGCTGCGAGGAGTCACTGGCCTCCCTGTCCACGGGAGTTTCGGCAGCGGTGGGCGGAGGGTGTCAAGCGTGAGGCTGTGGGGGGGCCGTTTCCAGCGGGACCCGCGGCAGGAGGTGCTGGCCTACACCTCGTCCCTGCCTTACGACCGGCGTCTGGCCCGCCAGGACGTGGAGGGCAGCCGGGCCCATGTGCGCATGCTGGGAGCTCGCGGTATCCTGAGCCCCCAGGAAGTCGAGCGGCTGCTGAGCGGTCTGGATATGGTGGCAAGGGAACTGGAAGAAGGCACCTTCCCCTTCCGGCCCGAACTGGAAGACATCCATACCTGCGTGGAAGCGCGCCTGGGGGAACTGGTGGGGGAGGTGGCGGGGAAGCTGCATACAGCCCGCAGCCGCAACGACCAGGTGGCCCTGGACATGCACATGTATCTGCGGGAACAGGTGGCTGAACTGGACCGGGCAGTAGGCCGGCTGCAGGAGAATATCCTGGATCTGGCGGAGAAGCATCAGGACCTGATCATGCCCGGGTATACCCACCTGCAGCGCGCCCAGCCGGTGCTTTTCGCTCATCACCTGCTGGCCTACTTCTTTATGCTGCAGCGAGACCGGGAGCGCCTGGCATTTTGCTCCCGCCAGCTTGACCGCATGCCCCTGGGGGCCGCGGCCCTGGCGGGTACCGGTTTCCCCATCGACCCCGAACAGGTGGCCAGAGAACTGGGATTCTCCCGGCTCTATGACAATTCTATGGACGCCGTGTCCGACCGCGACCACGTGGTGGAAGTGCTCTCGGCCTGTGCCCTCATCATGGTGCACCTGGGGCGCCTGGCCGAAGAACTGGTGCTGTGGAGCAGCCGGGAGTTCGGCTTCCTGGAACTGGACGACAGCTATGCCACCGGTTCCAGCATCATGCCTCAGAAGAAGAATCCCGACGTGGCCGAGCTCGTGAGGGGCCGGGTGGGGCGGGTGGTGGGTCACCTGGTGGGGTTCCTGATGGTGCTGAAGGGCCTTCCCCTGGCCTATTGCCGGGACCTGCAGGAGGACAAGGAGGCCCTTTTCGGGGCCCTGGACACCACCATCTCGTCCCTGCAGGTGATGGCCGGTATGATCGCCACCGCCCGTCCCCAACCGGAGGCCATGGCGCGCGCCTGCCGGGGCGGGCTCCTCACCGCTACCGACCTGGCCGACTACCTGGTGCAAAAGGGGATGCCATTCCGCCAGGCCCACCGGCTGGTAGGTCAGATAGTTCTCCGCTGCCTCGAGCAGGGCAAGGAGTTGTGGGAACTGAGCCCCGAAGAGTACCGGAGTTTCTCTCCCCTTTTTGGCGACGACGTGCGGGAGGTGGTGACGCCCGAAGCCAGCGTACGTGCCAGGCGTTCCCCCGGGGGAACTGCTCCCGAGAGTGTGAAGGCCCAGTTGAAAAAAGCGCGGGCGTTGGCAGGAAGTTCCCATTCCGGGGTGGTATAATGGCACCGTGGTGATGCAAGAGTGACATCAGTCCCCCGCGAACCCGGCAGCGGGCCCGACCCCGCCTCCCGGCAGGCCCTGGAGCAAATCGTGCAGCGGAGCCGGGAGGCCCTGGCCCGCGATCCCCGCGACCTGGCGGCCCGGCGGGACCTGGGCTCGGCCCTGTATCAACTGGGACAGGTGGAAATGGCGACCGCCGAGCTCCAGCAGGTGCTGGCGCGGGACCCGCGGGACGCGGGGGCCCGTTACCTGCTTGCGCTCTGTCTGGCGGAACAGGGGAAGCTGGACGAGGCTGCCTCCCACCTGCGTCAGGTGGTGAAGTCCCGGCCCCGGCACGCACTGGCCCATTATTTCCTGGGGCGCATCCTGGGGTTGCAGGGGAAACTGCCCGAAGCCGAGGCTGAGGTTCGCCTGGCGGTAGACGTCGAACCCCACCCGCGCATGATCTCGTACCTGGCGGAACTGTACCTGGCCCTGGGCGATTTGGGCCGGGCCAGCGCCTGCTGGCGCAAGGTGGTGGAGATGGACCCCGAAGACCAGCATGCCAGGCGCAACCTGGTGGCGACATATCTGGACCGGGGCATGTACGACCGGGCCATCGAGGAAGGGAACCGGGCGCTGGTGGCGGGGGCTTCCCATCCCACCCTTTTCTATAACCTGGGGCTGGCCTACCTGCGCCGGGGGGATGTGGAGCAGAGCATCGACCACCTGGAAAAAGCCCACTCCCTGGACCCCGCTCACGTGCCCACGTTGATCGGGCTGGGGGAGGCATATGCCGCCGCCGGCCGGCTGCCCGAGGCGGGGCAGGCGTGGCAAAAGGCACTGGACCGGGATCCCGGCAACCCCCTGGCCCTGTACGACCTGGGGGTGGCGGCCCTGCACGGCGGCCAGCCCGAAGAGGCCGTTTCTTACTGGCGGCAGGCTCTTAGCAGCCAGGAGCGCTTTGTGCCCGCCCGGAGGGCGCTGGCCAATTTCCTGGTCCACCAGGGACGTGCCGGGGAAGGCATCGCCCTGTGGGAAGAAGCGGTTCGGGCAGAGCCCCGCAATGTGGAAGCCCGGGCCTACCTGGCCCAGGTGCTGCTGCTGGCGGGGGACTACCCCCGTGCTCGCCAGGTGGCCCGGGAGGCGGCGGATCTTGACCCCGGAGACGTGCGGGCTGCCGTGATCGAGTTCCTGGCCTCTTTCCGCCAGGGGGATGAACTGGGGATGGTGCGTGCCCTGCGCCGGGCTGCCCGCATCCGCGGTTTTGTCCCCCGAGCGGTGGCCGCTTGCCGGGATCTCCTCGACAGAGAAGAGTTGCAGGGTTTAGCCGAGCGCTTGCGCGACAGTACCGCCGCTCGCGTGCTGTCCCTGCTCCTTGACGAACTGACCCAGGCCTCGTAACCGGGCGAGGTCTTCGGGGCTGTTGACGTTGAAGAAAGCCAGCTGGGGCGGGGCATAGAGGCGGATTTCCCGTTCTTCCACGGGACGCACCCGCACCCGGGGGTAAAAAGAAGCCAGGCGCCTTTCCCCCCGCGCCAGTGCCTCCTCTATGGCAGCCAGGCAGGAGGGGGCGTATAGGGCGGCCAGAGGTTCCCAGAAACCGTTCCAGCGCGGCACCACTGCCTGCCATCCGTCTTCGCTGCTGGCCACTTCCAGCATATAAACGGCCAGCCCCGCGGGAAAAAGGGGCAGGTCGCAGGCGAGCGCCAGGGCCCAGGGGGTGCGGCACTCCCTCAGGCCGGCAGCGAGGGCGGCCAGGGGGCCCACCCCGGGCACCTCACTGTCCACCACCCGGTAAGGGAGCCCTTCCGCCACGGTCCGATCGCGGCTTACGATGAGCACCGTCCCGGTCAGGTCGGCCAGGAGCCGGGCGGCCCGCGCCACCAGGGTTTCCCCTCCCAGGGTGGCCACGGCCTTGCTGAACCCCATGCGGGACGAGCTCCCCCCTGCCAGCAGCAGTCCGGTAACTGCCGCGGCCGGGGCAGGTCCCCCGGTTCGCTTGCGGCCGGTGCTCACGGCGTGGCAACCTCCGGCCGGCGCAGTCCCAGGGTTTCTTCTACCAGAACCGCCAGCTCCGGGGCGTCTTGCGGTCCCCGCGCCACGCGCAGGGAGCCGGGGCCAGGATCCCGGGAAGGCCCAGGACCCTGTACGTGTACGCTGGGTATCTCCAGGTGGTGGTGGCCTTCCACCAGGATGACGTCGGGCCGGGGGAGTCCCAGGGAATGGTAGAAAGCGGCGAGCGCCTCTGCCAGCCGGGCGGGGTCGAGGTGCTCAGCGCCGTATCCCAGCACAGCCCAGGAGCCGGGCGAGTGGAGCAGCACTGCTTCTGCACCGGCCCGGGCAAGACGCCAGCTATCTTTTCCCGGCCGATCCAGGGAAAAGCCCCCCGGGCTGTGTTTCAAGGCGGCCACCCGCCAGCCCCTCTCTCTGAGGGCACGGATCAGGGCCTCCAGCACGGTGGTCTTGCCGGTTCCGGAAGCACCCGTTATGCCGAACATGGGGATACCGCCCGGCATCACTCTCACTCTCCTCCGGCCGCAATTCTGACCCACCTCTGCTCCCTCTGAGGCGCATCTACGGTGACTGCCCGGCAGTTGTTCCTGTTCGCCACTGTCCTTGCCGCTCCTGCAGGATAGCCGGGGAGGAGTGGAACCCTTGACGAGGTCTTCCCGCTGTGCGCAGGCATGGGGGCCAAGCGGGTGGGAGATGATAACGCCGGAGGTGGTAATTTGGGTCGGCAGCAGGATCGGCCGGGGAACAAAACCCGCCTCCCCGACCTGGATCAGGAGCGGCTGGAATACGAGGTGGCGGAGGAGATCGGGGTAGACCCGAACCGGGCGCGCCAGGCCCGCAGCCGGGGACGCAAGGGACGTAACAGCGACAGGGCAAACCCGCCCAACCCCCCGTGAGATCATGGGCGAAGCTGGGCCCCGCTTGGTCGGGGCCCTCTTTGTTTTACACGGCCAGCGGTTGAGGTGCGCGGCCAGGGGTCTAAGGGCGTGGCAGAGGCCGGGGCGTGCAGGCAGGAGCGAACGGGGGTGGCGTCGAACCCGGCAGGTACCGGTATGGAAGTCTTGGCCTTTGTGGGACCGAGCGGGACGGGCAAGAGCCACCACGCATCCCTGGTGGCGTACGAAACCCAGGCTGATCTGATCATCGATGACGGCCTGGTGATCCGGGATGGCCGTATCGTGGCGGGCAGGTCCGCCAAGCGGGAGGCCACCCGGGTGGGGGCCTTGCGCGCTGCTTTCTTCGTGGACCCGGATCACGCCCGGCAGGCAGCGGACAAGATCCGGGAACTGGGGCCGTCACGGGTGCTGGTCCTGGCCACCTCCGTGGGCATGGCCGACCGCATCTGCCGCACCTTGGGCTTGCCCCTGCCCACGGAGTACATCTCGATTGAACAGGTGGCTTCCGCGGAGGAGATTCGCCTGGCCCTGCGGGCCCGGCGTCACGAGGGCAAGCATGTCATCCCGGCGCCCACCTTCGAGGTGAAAAAAGGGTTTTCCGGGTACCTGGTCGACCCCCTGCGTTTTTTGTTCCGCCCGCGCCAGGCTCCCGAGCCGGCGCGGCTCGTGGTGGAAAAATCGGTGGTGAGGCCCACCTACAGCTCCCTGGGCAAGTTCTTCATATCGCAGGCTGTGGTGGTGGCCATCACCGCCCGTGCCTGCCGGGAAGTCGAGGGGGTGGCCCGCGTGTTGCGCGCGCGGGTGGACCTTAAGCCGGAAGGGGTGGTGGTAAACCTGGATGTTGCCCTACGTCGTGGTCCCGGGCTGGCCCACATCATGCCGGGAGTCCAGGAGAAGGTGGCCGAGACCCTGGAGCACATGACAGCCCTCAACGTCCTGGGGATCAACGTTTGCGCCCGGAAGCTGGTGCTCGAGTAGACAATGAACGCGCAAGAGGCGGCAGACCCCGGCGCGGGGGAGGCCGCGAGGCTGCGGAAAGGGCGGGAGGTAGCCGGATGCCAGCTGATTACGCACAGTACGTGGACGCCGACCTGGTCATAGGGGTGCTGTGTGACCTGGTGGCCATTGACTCCCGCAACCCCGACCTGGTGCCGGGAGCTCCCGGTGAAGAGGCCATAGCCCGGTGCCTGGCAGAGCGGCTGCGGGAGCTGGGGCTGGAAGTGCACTGGCAGCAAGTGGCCCCCGGTCGGCCCAACGTGGTGGCCGTTCTGCGGGGGACCGATCCCAGGGCTCCTTCCCTAATGTGGAACGGCCACCTGGACACCGTGGGCGTCGAGGGGATGGCCGAGCCTTTCCGTCCTCGGCGGGAAGGGGGCCTGGTGTACGGCAGGGGCGCATACGACATGAAGGCGGGCCTGGCCGCGGCAGTTGGGGCTCTGGACGCCATCCGGCGAGCGGGTCGCTTGCCTGGTGATGTGGTGCTGGCCGGGGTGTGCGATGAGGAGTATGCCAGCCTGGGCACCTCCGCCCTGGTCAAGGAGTATCGCACCACGGGTGCTCTGGTCCTGGAGCCCACCGCCCTGGGGGTGGGGCTGTGCCACAAGGGATTCGTATGGGTAGAGGTGGAGGCTCGCGGGAAGGCGGCCCACGGTAGCAACTACCGGGAGGGAGTGGATGCCATTTTACGAATGGGGCGTTTCCTGGCAGCCCTCGACGGTTACCAGCGCAGCTACCTCATGGCCCGCCACCATCCCTACCTGGGTTCCCCTTCTCTCCATGCCTCCTGGATCGAGGGGGGTGGAGAACTCAGCACGTACCCGGCCCGTTGCACGCTCCGGCTGGAGCGCCGGACCTTACCTGGAGAGACGGACGAGCAGGTGCGGGCAGAGGTGGAGCACCTGGTGCGGCAGGTGGCCGAGGAAGAAGCACGGGCCGGCGAGGTCACCCGCGCCGGAGACTGGCAGGTCAGGCTTCTTCTCTCCCGACCTCCCTACGAGGTAGGGGTGGGGGAACGGGTAGTCAGGGCGCTGCGGGAAGGTTACCGGCGTGCCCTGGGCCAGGAGCCCGCTTTGACGGGATCATACCCCTGGACGGACGCTGTCCTCCTGGGACAGGCCGGGATACCGTGCGCCATCTTCGGCCCGGGCGGGGGAGGGGCCCACGCCCGGGTGGAGTACGTGAGCGAGGAACAGACCGTGGCGGCGGCCCGTGTGCTGGCCGAGACGGCGGCGGTCTTCGCAACGTTGTAGGCCTCACCCGTTTCGGGGGTGGGCCCGCTCGTGGTGCTCATGGGGGGCGGGGGGCGGGAATAAAAAAGGAGGCAGGGGGATACCCCTGCCCTTGTTGTGGCTCGTGGGCGGATTGGGACTCTTCTGGTACGGGCTGTACTCCCTCAGCCAGGGCGCGCGGGGGGCGCTGGGTCACCTCCGGGACCGGCTGTGGCACAGGACTACCCACCCTCTGACCGGGTTGGTTGCGGGGGCCGTGTGCGCGGCCCTGCTCAACTCGTCGGGGGCCACGGCCCTACTTACCGTGGGGCTGGTGGAAGCGGGACTGGTGAACCTGCGGGCGGCCATCAGCCTGATCCTGGGGGCCAACGTGGGCACGACGGTGGTGCCCCAGCTGCTGGCCTCTCCCCTGGGGGACTGGGGCCTCCCCCTGGCGGGCGCGGGAGCGCTGTTGAACCTGGCGGCACCCTGGCGCCGCGTGCGGGCCGGGGGCCAGGGATTGATGGGGTTCGGCCTGGTGCTGCTGGGCCTGAGTACGGCGGCATCATCTTTGCAGCCGCTTGCCCGGGGAATGGACTGGGTGGTGCTGCTGGAAGGGCTGCGAGGACCCCTGCGCGGGCTGGGGCTGGGAATGGTCATGGCCCTCGTCCTGCAGTCGGGTAACGCCGCGGTGGCCATCCTGCAGGGGGTGGCCAGCGACGGCACTTTTTCCCTGCCCCTGGTGGCGCCGGTGGTGATGGGGATCAACCTGGGTTCATCGCTGCCCACCCTGCTGGCTGCTTTGGTAACGGGCAGTCCTGCCGGCAGGCGTGTGGCCGTCTTCCACGTCCTCTGCAACGCCGTGGGGGTGGTTATGTTCTATCCCCTCGCCCCCGTCCTGGCCGGCCTGTCGCTGCGCGTTTCCGCTCATCCGCCGGCCCAGGTGGCCCTGGTGCATACCCTGTTCAACCTGGGTACCAGCCTGGCGGAACTCCCCTTCGTGGGAGCCTGGGAAAGAGTGTGCCGGTGGCTGGTACCGGGAGAAGACCGTCGCTGAAAGGAACCTGCTGGCGCAGGCTAGAATACCAATGCAGGGGCTGCCGCACTACCCGGGCGGAGGTGGAGTGTTGCACAGCCAGTACCTGGGCCTGGAACAGCGGCAAAAACTGGTTTTGAGTCCCCAGCTGCGTCAGGCGCTCACGGTCCTGCAATTGCCTCTGGCCGGACTGGCCCAGCTGGTACAGCAGGAACTGTGCGAAAATCCCTTGCTGGAAGTGCGCGAAGAAGTGGACTGGCGTTCCGAGGACGTCCCCAGCGAGGAGCCCGACTGGCTCGACCTTTTCGGGGATTGCAGCGATGTGGGATTGGTCCCCGGAGAACCGTCCCGAAACGAGCCCCGAGGGCTTGACCATCTGGGGAGCCCGACCGGCGGGCTGACCGAGTACCTGCTGTTCCAGTTGCACGTAAGCGGGGCACCCCCCCATCTGCAGGTGGTGGGCGAGTACCTGGTGGGGTGCCTGGACACCCGCGGGTACCTGGCCTTCTCCAGCGAGGAGGTGGCCGGCGCCCTGGGTTGTGATGCAGCGGTGGTGGAAGAGGCTCTGGCTCTGGTGCAGAGCCTGGACCCCCCCGGGGTGGGAGCCCGTTCCCTCCAGGAGTGCCTCGTCCTGCAGTTGCGTCGATTGAAGGGCGTATCGGGGGACGATGAGATCGTGGCCCTGGCCGAACTGGTGGTGTGCGAACACCTGGAGGATCTGGCAGAAGGACGGTGGGATCGGCTGGCGGGCCGCCTCGGTGTGGAGGTGGAGAAGGTGCATCTGGCGGCCCAGGTGGTGCGGGGGCTGGATCCCAAGCCGGGACTTGCCTTCGGAGGCCAGCAGGACGTGCGCTATGTGCAACCGGACGTGGTGGTGGAGCGGGTCGGTTCCGATTACGTCGTGCTGGTCAACGACTGGGGAGTACCCCGCCTGGGCCTGAGCAGGTACTACCGGCGCCTGCTGGAGGAGGGACTGGCGGACGAGCCCACCCGTCAGTTCCTGCAGGATCGGATGCGGCGGGCCGTGTGGTTCTTGCGGAGCATCGAGCAGCGTCGGTACACCCTGCACCGGGTGGCAGAGGCCGTGTTCCGCTTCCAGCGGGATTTCCTGGAGCGGGGCTGGCCCGGACTCAGGCCGCTCACCCTGCGCCAGGTGGCTGAGGCGGCGTCCTGCCACGAGTCCACGGTTTCGCGGGCGGTGGCCGGCAAGTACGCCCAGACGCCGCGGGGGATGTTTCCCCTGCGCTTTTTCTTCCCGAGTGCCCTGGTAGGACGGGCCGGAGAGGTGGTCGCTGCGGCTGCGGTGAAGAGGTTACTGCAGGAGATGGTGGCCGGAGAAGATCCGGCGGCGCCGCTGAGTGACGAGGCGTTGGCCCTCCGGTTGCGGGACCGGGGGGTGGACATCTCGCGGCGGACGGTGGCGAAGTACCGGGCCGAGCTGGGTATCGCCCCATCGGCCCGTCGACGGCGTTGCCCCAGGTAAGGAGGAGGGATGGAGGGTGAAGATAGGTATCAACGGTTTTGGACGGATCGGGCGCATTTTTTTCCGGGCTGCCTACCAGCGCGGGCTGGAGGTGGTGGCGGTTAATGACCTGGCCGACGCGCCCACGCTGGCCCACCTCTTGAAGTACGACTCCAATTACGGCACCTTCGGGCCCGACGTGCGTGCTGACGGCGACACCATATGGGTGGGGGACAATCGGGTACATATTACCCGTGAGAAAGACCCGGCCCAGCTCAGGTGGGGTGACCTGGGTGTGGATCTGGTGGTGGAGTCGACGGGGCGGTTTACGTCGGGTGAGCAGGCGGTCCTGCACATCGACCGGGGTGGGGCGAAGCGGGTGATCATTTCCGCCCCGGCCAAAGGGGAAGACGTCACCGTGGTGATGGGGGTCAACCACGGATCCTACGACCCTGCGCGGCACCGGGTGGTGTCCATGGCCTCGTGCACGACGAATTGTCTGGCTCCGGTTGCGAAGGTGCTGGACGAGCGTTTCGGCCTGGAGAAGGGGCTCATGACCACCTGTCATGCCTACACCAACGACCAGGTGATCCTGGACTTCCCCCACCGTGACCTGCGCCGGGCGCGGGCGGCGGCGCTGAGCATTATCCCCACCACCACGGGGGCAGCCAAGGCGGTGGGCCTGGTCATTCCCCACCTGAAGGGGAAGCTGACCGGGCTGGCATTCCGGGTGCCGGTGGCCACTGTGTCGGTGGTGGACCTGGTGGCGGAGCTGGGGCGGCCGGCCAGTGAGGAGGAGATCAACCAGGCCATGCGGGAGGCGGCGGCGGGTCCCCTCAACGGGATTCTGGGGGTGAGCGACGTACCCCTGGTTTCCTCGGATTTCAAGGGCATTACCGAGTCGGCCATCGTGGACAGTTCCCTGACCATGGTGGTGGGGGAGCGGCTGTGCAAGGTGGTGGCGTGGTACGACAATGAGTGGGGTTACTGCCAGAGGCTGGTGGACCTGGCCCGGTACATGGCACGCCTGGGCCTGTAGGGGGCTATCGGCTAACGGCCGGGTTGCGGCCCGGGTGGCCGGGCTGGTGGCCCGGGGGCTGGTACCCATGAGGAGGCAATTGCGGTGCAGTTGAAGAAGATGGCTGACCTGGACGTGCGTGGCCGCCGGGTGCTGGTGCGGGTTGACTTCAACGTGCCCCTGGCAGAGGGGAAGGTGGCCGATGATACCCGCATCCGCGCTGCCCTTCCCACGATAAAGGAACTGCTGGGCCGGGGGGCGGCGGTGATCCTGTGCAGTCACCTGGGCCGTCCCAGGGGCGGGCGGGACGAGAAGTACAGCCTGGCTCCGGTGCGGGATCGCCTGGAGGAGCTGCTGGGGCAGCCTGTCCGGTGGGCTTCCGACTGCGTGGGGCCCGCGGCCGAGGAGGCCGCCCGCTTGCTGGTTCCGGGGCAGGTCCTGCTCCTGGAGAACCTTCGTTTCCATGCGGGGGAAGAGGGGAACGATCCCGAATTTGCGCGGGCGCTGGCGCGTTTGGCCGAGGTCTACGTGAACGATGCCTTCGGGGCCGCCCACCGGGCCCATGCCTCGGTGGTGGGGGTGACCGAGTACCTGCCCGCGGCGGCCGGGCTGCTCATGGAGAAGGAAGTGACGTACCTGGGCGGGTTGTTGGAGGACCCCCGACGTCCCTTCTTGTGCGTATTGGGCGGGGCCAAGATTTCCGACAAGATAGGGGTGATCCGCAACCTGCTTCCGCGTCTGGATGTGCTGGCCCTTGGGGGTGGCATGGCGAACACCTTCCTGGCTGCCCTGGGTTGGGACATGGGGGCTTCCCTGGTGGACGAAGGTGGCCTGGATCTGGCCCGGGATCTGGTAGGGGAAGCCGGTAGGGCCGGAGTGCGTTTGCTTTTGCCCTGCGATCTGGTGGTGTCCGAGCGGGTGGCCGCCGATGCACCCCATCAGGTGGTGGTGGTGCCGGGGCTGTCCGCGGCGGCGTCGGGGCCTGTGGCTCCGGCTGGTGATGGGGATGGGCAGCGGCGAGGTCTGGTGCCGGCGGGGTGGAAGGCCCTGGACGTGGGGCCTGCCACGGTGAGTATCATCCTGGAGGAAGCGGAGCGGGCGGGCACGGTATTCTGGAATGGTCCCCTGGGGGTATTCGAGGTGGAGCCGTTTAACCGGGGGACGATGGCGGTGGCGCGGGGTCTGGCCACCGTGCCAGGCATGGTGGTGGTTGGGGGTGGGGATTCCGCAGCCGCCGTGGCCAGGGCCGGGGTGGCTGAACGGCTTTCCCACGTGTCCACGGGGGGAGGGGCAGCCCTGGAGTTCCTGGAGGGTCGGCTCCTTCCGGGCGTGGCTCCGCTCGGGGTGCGGTAGCGGGGGTGTGCCGGGGCGAGATCCCCCGGGCCTGTGGGGTTGCAGCGCGGTGGGAGGTGTGGGATGAGGTTGCGCAGGCCGCTGGTGGCGGCCAACTGGAAGATGTACAAGACGCGGGCCCAGGCCCGCGCTTTTGTGGAGGAGTTCCTGCCCCGGCTGGCGGTGGACGGTGTGGATGTGGTGATCTGTCCTCCTTTCACGGCCATCGACGCGGTGGCGCGTCTCGTCGAGGGTGGGCCGGTGGCGGTGGGCGCCCAGGACGTCCACTGGGAGGAAGAGGGAGCCTTCACGGGTGAGGTTTCTCCCGGCATGCTGGTGGAGGCGGGGTGCCGTTACGTGATCGTGGGTCACTCCGAGCGGCGTCTCCTTTTCGGGGAGACAGACGAGCAGGTGGCGTACAAGCTGCGGGCTGCTCTGGGGCACGGGCTGATACCCATCCTGTGTGTGGGGGAAACACTTTCCCAGAGGGAGGCCGGTGAGACGGAAGCCGTGGTAGGCCGTCAACTCGACCTGGCCCTGGGTGGCCTGGATCCCGCGCGGGCCGTGGGTGAGGTAGGAGGACCCTGCCCCGTCCGGGGATTGGAACTGGTGGTGGCCTATGAGCCGGTGTGGGCCATCGGTACCGGGCACAACGCCCGGCCCGAGGATGCGGCTCGGGTGGCGGTTTTCATCAGGGAACGCCTGGGGCGCCACCTGGGGGAGGAGCTTGCTTCCCGTTTGCGGGTGCTGTATGGGGGGAGTGTGAAGCCCGCCAACATTACCGGGTTCAGTGCCCGGCCCGAGCTGGACGGGGCCCTGGTGGGTGGAGCCAGCCTGGACCCGGCGGCATTTGCCCAGATAGTGGCGGCATTCGTCGGTTCGGAGGGTGCGTGATGGTCCTGAGCCGGCGTCCGTGGATGCTGCTGGTGCTGGATGGCTGGGGCTGGAGTCCGCGGAGGGAGGGGAATGCGGTGGCCCTGGCCCGGTTGCCCTACTTCCGTTATCTGGAGGCTGAGTTCCCCCATACCCTGTTGCGTGCCGACGGGGAGTGGGTGGGACTTACGGAGGGGCAGATGGGGAACTCCAACGTGGGGCACTTGAACCTGGGGGCGGGCCGGGTGGTGTACCAGGATCTGGTGCGGGTGTTTCGTTCCATCCGGGATGGTTCCTTCTTCCGCCACCCCGTGTTGCTTGAAGTGGTGGGTCAGGCGCGCCGTGCCGGCCGGGCCCTGCACCTTTTGGGCCTTCTCTCCGACGGGGGGGTGCACAGTCACCAGGAGCATCTTTATGCCCTGCTGGAGCTGGCGCGGCGGGAGGGTGTGGAGCGGGTGTTCGTGCATGCCTTCATGGACGGGCGGGACACTCCTCCCACCAGCGGGGCGGGGTACATGGCTGCCCTGGAGGAGAGGATGGCCTCCCTGGGCGTGGGGCGGGTGGCCACGGTGTCGGGGCGTTACTGGGCGATGGACCGGGACCGGCGGTGGGAGCGTACGGAGAGGGCGTACAGGGCCATGGTGCTGGGGGAAGGGGAAGTAGCCTTGTCCGGCCAGGACGCGGTGGCCCGCGCATACGCCCGCGGGGAGACGGACGAATTCATCGCCCCCACGGTCATCCGGGCGGATGGCCGTCCCGATGGTGAAGCGGTGGGCAGGATCTCCCCCGGGGACGGGGTGGTATTCTTTAACTTCCGGGCCGACCGTGCCCGGCAGATGAGCTGGGCCCTGGGGGGTGATGACTTTGGGGGTTTTGTGCGACCGGGAGGCAAGCTTCCCCTGAGTTTTTGCACCTTCACCTGTTACGATGAGAAGCTTCCTGTCCCGTGCGTGTTTCCGCCCCAGGAGGTGCGCAACACGCTGGGGGAGGTGTGGTCGGGCTATGGTCTGAGGCAATTGCGGATAGCGGAGACGGAGAAGTATGCCCACGTGACGTACTTTTTCAACGGGGGGAGGGAGGAGCCGTTTCCTGGTGAGGACCGGCGGCTGATACCCTCGCCCAAGGTGAGCACTTACGACAAGAAGCCCGAGATGAGTGCCCCTGAGGTGACGGCGGCTGTCTTAGAGGAGATTGACAGGGGTGTTTACGACTGCGTCGTGCTGAATTATGCCAATCCTGACATGGTGGGCCACACGGGGGTGCTGGAGGCGGCGGTGCGGGCTCTGGAGGTGGTGGACGGTTGCCTGGCGCGGGTGGTGCCGGCCGTGCTGGCCCGGGGGGGAGCGGTGCTGGTGCTGGGTGACCACGGCAATGCCGAGCAGATGCTGGATGAAGATGGTGGCCCCCACACTGCGCACACGTCCAATCCGGTGCCCTTTATCCTGGTGGATGAGGAGCGGCGGGGGGCCCGCCTGCGGGAAGGGGGTCTGGCGGATGTGGCTCCTACCATGCTGAGCCTGCAGGGGTTGGAGGTTCCCGCCGAGATGGAGGGTGAGTGCCTGCTCGAGCCGGGTTAGCGAGGGGCGGCTGTTTGCCCTTGACAGGCGCGGCGTCCCGGCCGGCCCCGATGTTGGCCCGAGTTGTGAGTAAATGGGAGGCGAGGTGGTGTTACGTTGTCGGAGATAGTGGAGGTACTGGCACGGGAGATCCTCGACTCGCGGGGCAATCCCACGGTGGAGGCGGATGTGGTACTGGCGGATGGCACGGTGGGCCGGGCGGCGGTGCCGGCGGGGGCGTCCAAAGGCAAGTATGAGGCTCTGGAGGTGCGGGATGGGGGCGCCCGGTACGGAGGCAAGGGAGTTCAGAAGGCGGTGCGGGCCATCCGCGAAGAGATTGCCCCTGCCCTGCGGGGTCATGATGCTCTGGACCAGGCGGCGGTGGACGAGAAACTGCTTGAGCTGGATGGTACGCCTGATAAGTCGCGCCTGGGGGCGAATGCCATCTTAGCGGTTTCGTTGGCCTGCGCGCGGGCGGCGGCGGAGTACTGTGGGCTGCCGCTGTACCGGTATCTGGGTGGGCCGGGGGCGCGCCTGCTGCCCGTGCCCTACCTGAACGTGATCAACGGGGGTCGGCATGCTGACAATCCGCTGGAGATTCAGGAATTCATGCTGGTGCCGGACGGGTTTTCTTCTTTCCGGGAAGCCCTGCGGGCGGGGGTGGAGGTGTATGCTGCCCTGCGCAGTCTTCTGGTGGAGCGAGGGTTATCCGTTGGTGTTGGGGACGAAGGTGGTTTTGCCCCTGGGCTGGGCACGGCCCGGGAAGCCCTGGATCTTCTGGTGGAGGCCATTGAGAAGGCAAATTACCGGCCCGGGCAGGACATCCACCTGGCCCTGGACGTGGCCGCCAGCGAACTGCGCTCCGACGGCGGCTACCGTCTGGAGGGAAGCGTGCGCCGGTCTGATGACATGATTGTCTTTTACCGGGATCTGGCCGAGCGCTACCCTCTGGTTTCCGTCGAAGACGGCCTGGGGGAGGACGACTGGGAGGGCTGGCGGGCTCTGACTGCCGAACTGGGCGGCAGGGTGCAAGTGGTGGGCGATGATCTCTTTGTGACGAACCTGGGCCGGCTGGAACGCGGGATCAGGGAAGGGGTGGCCAATGCCATTCTGATCAAGCCCAACCAGGTGGGGACCCTGACCGAGACCCTGGCCACGGTGGAAAGGGCGCGGCGTGCCGGCTACGGCGTGATGATCTCCCACCGCTCGGGGGAGACCGAGGATACGTTCATCTCCGACCTGGCGGTGGCGGTGGGGTGCGGCCAGATCAAGACCGGTGCCCCCTGCCGGTCGGAGCGCACCGCCAAGTACAACCGCCTTCTGCGCATCGAAGAAGAACTGGGCGGCACCGCCCGTTTCCCCCGCGAGTAGGGGGACAACGTGCAAAGGTTGGTGGGGCGGGACAGCCTGTGATAAAATGATCACACGTGGGGGTGGTATGGTGCTGGCCAGCGTGGTGCTGGGTTTGCACATCGTGTTTTGCGTGGGGCTCATCGCCACCGTGTTGCTTCAGTCGGGGCGTAGCGCCGGTCTGTCCGGGGCCATTGCCGGCGGAGCCGAGCAGCTATTTGGCAAGAAGAAGGGGCTCGACGATCTCCTGGCGAAGATCTCTACGTTTTTCGCTGCCGCGTTCATGATAACTTCCGTCATCCTCACCGTGTTCCATGGTTGAGGCGCGCTCTTCTGTGTCTGTGTTCCGCGGGTGGGGAAGCTCCACCTCGGCTGGGGGCGGGGCGGTTGCCGCGCACCGAAAGCCTGATGGGGAGGCGTTCTGATTGGATAGGGCACAGGCAATTGCCCTCATGCGGCATCATCTAACCAACAAGAACATGCGCAAGCACAGCCTGGCGGTGGAAGCCGTGATGCGGGCCCTGGCCCGCCGCCTGGGGCAGGACGAGGAGAAGTGGGGCCTGGCCGGTATACTGCACGACATCGACTACGAGCAAACCCGGGATGATCCCCAGCGGCACAGCATGTTGGGGGCGGACATGCTGGCCGAGATGGGTGTGGATGCCGATGTGGTAGAGGCGGTGCGGACCCACAATGAGGCGCACGGCCTCCCCCGGGACGGCCTGATGAGCAAGGCCCTGTATGCGTGCGATCCCCTCACCGGACTGATAGTGGCCGCCGCCCTCATTCATCCCGAGAAGAAACTGGCGGTCATTGATACCCCGTTTGTGCTGCACCGGTTTGGAGAGAAGGCCTTCGCCCGGGGGGCGAGCCGGGAGCAGATCAGGACGTGCTCCGAACTCGGCCTGGACCTGGAGGAATTCGTGAGCATCGGATTGCAGGCCATGCAGGCCATCGCCCCGGACCTGGGACTCTGATCGTCTGCCCGGTCCTGAAGAGGCAGGTGGGCGCAATGCCCGCGGGGGCGGAATCCATCAAGACGGTGACCGAGAACAGGCGGGCCCGCCATGAGTACCACATCGAAGATACCATTGAGGCCGGGCTTTGCTTGGTTGGCTCGGAGGTGAAGTCGCTTCGAGAGGGCGCGGTGAGCCTGCAGGACAGTTACGCCGAAATCAAGGACGGTGAAATATTTCTGGTCAATGCGCACATTGCTCCCTACCGGGCAGCCGCGTTTTTCGGTCACCACGATCCCAGGCGGGCCCGGAAGCTGCTCTTGCACCGGGCCGAGATCCGTCGCCTGGAGGCCCGTGTGAAGCAGCGCGGGTACACTCTCGTCCCATTGCGCATCTACTTTCGCGGGGCCAGGGCCAAGGTTGAACTGGCGCTGGCCCGCGGCAAACGGCTGTATGACCGGCGTCGCGAGATCGCAGAGCGCGATGCCCGGCGCGAAGCAGAAAAGGAACTTTCCCACACTGCAAGGCAGAGAGGCTGGCCCCGGTGACGGGCCGCCGCGGGCAACCCGTGCTTGCGCCGGTGGAGCAAGCATGGTAAAATTCTGGTGAGTGTAAGACTTGGGGGTGAGCTAGGTTCGACGCAGGTAGTGCGGGCGAGAGCAGCGAGCCGAGGTCCCGTGGCCTCGTTAAACTGCGGGAAACACAAAGTGCCAACGAGAATCTCGCTCTAGCGGCCTAAGCAGGCCACTACGCCCGGTGGATTCAGCCTGCGGAACCCGCCGGGTGCCGACCAGCAGGATAGCTCCGGGACCTTCCCCCTGCAGGTTCCGGATGCGAAAACAACCAGGGTAGCCGGGGCGGATCCCGCCCGCGGGAGCCGGCCTCGGCGAAAGGAAAACGCGGGCTACGCTCGTAGAGACTGGCGTCTGTTCACCTGCGGACCCGGGTGCAACTCCCGGCACCTCCACCATGTTTTGGCTGTTTTCTGTACAATCTGGTCCTCGTGGGTAGGCCGGGTGGTGTGACCACCGCCCCCGTGCGGGAGGGCGGATGCCAGAGTACCGCCTGCTCCATGGCTGCGGCGAGAGGTTCCAGGGGCGCCATGGATACGCTGTCCACCACGCGAGCAGGGGGCTCAAGGGGAAGGACCATCTGTTCCACCACCACCCGCACTTGCGGCGGGGTCGGGGCGGGCAGGTTCAGGAGGGGCCTCTGCTGCCGGAACACGTATACGGTGCGGGTAGGTTCGTCCCATACCACCCGGCGACCGAGGGCACCGGCCAGGGCCCGCACGGGGGCCCAGACCATCCCGTCCAGCCATTTTCCGGTTATGACCGGGGAAGTGGTATCGGTGACGATGCGTACCTGGTCCCCCTCCGGAGGCGAGGTGGGGGCGGGCCCCTTCAGGCCGTGCAGCCACCAGGTGACCTGCCAGCGCAACCAGGGGATGGCGACGGCTAGGTGCTTACCAGGACAGGAGGTGGGATTCAGGTCGGAATGAGGCACTATAGAGGCGGGGTCGATATCCCAGACGAAGCAGAGCCAGGCCAGGAGGGCGGCGAGAGTCTGCAGTTGGGCCGGCGAGGGCTGTTCGACCTCATAGTTCCCCAGCACGGCCACTCCGATGTTGCCCTGGTTGTGATCGCGGGCGTGGGCACCCAGGCTGAGGGAGCCGTCGGGCTGGGTTTCCCGTCCCCAGTAGACGTCCTGACCGCTAACATAGGAGGGACGATCGACCAGGAAGTGGTAGCCGATGTCGTAAAAACCCCTGCTCAGGTGGTACTCCTGAATGGTGCGGATCTCGCGGTAGGGAGGGGCAGGGGCGGACAGCGTGTGGTGCAGGGTTATCGTGTGGGGAGTGCCCAGAGGGGACAGCTTTCCTGCCGGGGGCCGGGCTGTCCAGGATTCCCGGCTCCATATGGATGGCATCCTCTGGGGAAAATACCGGGGCATGTGCTCACCTCCTGGTTTCCCCGACAGCATATGCAGCTGTCCCCGGTTGTGGGGGCAGACCAGCGAATAAAGTGGTAGGGGCGCCGGCAGGCATGGGAGTTACGGGCCGTGGCCGGGTGGACTTTGCGGGGCCGCAGGTAGTGCGGTTCGGTACGAGGGGCCGGTGCCAGGTTGAGGGGAGGAGTGCATCTTGCTGAGCCGCCGGCAGGTAGAGGCGCTGCGTCGGTTTGAACCGGGCCAGGACGTAGTGGTGAGTTTTTATCTGGACGTTTCCGCAGAGAAATACCCCCGTCGCGAGTATCAGGTTACGGCTCGCAACCTGATCCGGGAGGCGCGCGAGTCCCTAGACCCTGCTCTCTCCCGCGAAGTCAGGCGGGCTGCCGAAGCGGATCTGGACCGGGTGGAGCAGTTCGTTAGCCTGGGGTTCCAGCGCGAGGGGGGAGCGCGGGCGCTGTCGGTATTTGCCTGCCTGCCCCGGGGACTGTGGGAGGCGTACGTACTGCCCGGACCTGTTCCCGACCTGGCGGTATCCGCAGCCGCACCATACGTGCGACCGCTGTGGCTGCAGCTTCACGATTACCCGCGCCTCGGGGTAACCCTGCTGGAACGGGCGGGATCCCGCTTCCTGGTGGTAGGAGGCGGCCAGGTCCGGGAGCTGGAGAGCGTGACCTCCGGTGTCCCGTCCCGGGTACGCATGTCGGGGTGGGCCGGCCTCAAGGGGCGCCGAATCGAGCGGCACATAGACGATCACGTGCAGCGGCACGTTAAGGAGGCGGCCGGTCGGGCCGTGGAGCTGGCCCAGGAGCATGATTGCGATTACCTGGTGGTGGGGGGCAACCAGGAACTGTCCCAGCAGTTTCTCGACTCTCTGGGTTCCCCGTGGCGGGAGAAGGTGCTGGGGATCCTGGCCGTGACCGCCACCGCCCGGCCTGCCCAGGTGCTGGCTGCGGTGACGAAGCTGCACGAGGAGGCGTCCCGGGCCCGGGGCCGGATGGCCCTGGAGGACCTCCTGGCCGAGGTGAGGGCGGGAGGCCAGGTGGTGACGGGTCTGCCGGGCACCCTGCGGGCCTTGCAGGAAAGTGCGGTCACCACGGTGGTGGTGGACAGTAACTTCAGCGCGTCGGGCTTTCGCTGTGCTTCGTGCGGGTACCTGGACTTAGGGCCGGGGTCATGCCCTCGCTGCGCGCGTCCCCTGGTGGAGGCACCTGACTTGGTCACCGAACTCATCGAGATGGCCCTCGAGCGCGGTTGTCAAGTGGAAAGGGTGCAGGATGCACCCAGGCGCGATCAGTTGCGGGGTGTGGGTGCCCTGCTCCGCTACTTACCGGCTTCTGCCTCCTGAACCGATGAGGGTTTGGTCTGCGCATCCGGCCGCAGGCCTGATATCTGCGAACTGATGCCGTTCACGGCGTGATCCAGAGGAGCCGCTCTCCGACCCAGCCCAGGGGAATCCCCTGGCCAGTGGCGGCCAGGTTTCCCCCCTTCCGGTCCCAGAGCAGAAAGCCGCCTCCGGCGCGGGCAAAGCAGGCCCGCTCGCCCGCCCTGGACCAGAAGGCCAGCTCGTATCCGTCTTTCGCCGGGAGGAGGGGAGTGCGGGAACCGTCGTCCTGGCTGACCAGATCCCAGCTGCCGTCCGGGTTGCGGACGGCCAGGTCGTGGCCGGAAGGTGAGAAAGCGAGGAACTCGGCCTGGCCCCCCAGGAGGCGGGTTCCGCCCCTGTCTGGATCGATGAGGGTGAGTAACCCTTCGGACCGGGAACGAAGGTCCGAGAACGCAATCCGGGTTTCGTCCGGGGACCAGGCACACGGGACGGGGACCCAGAACCCTTCCCGCGCGAACAGGCGAGTCACAGCCGGGAAGATGGTGGTTGACCCATTTCCCGCGATCACCAGGTCCACGCCGGCCCCTTCCTTGCTTGCAGCACCCAGGAAACACGCTATCCGCCCCGACCGCGGGGCTACCGCCATGCCCAGGATCGTGCCTTCTGCCGGCTCGAGGATGTCGCGAGGCTCGCCCCCGCCAGTGTCCAATGCCACCAGCTTATGCCCGGCGTTGACCACCAGGTGGCGTGAATCTGGCATCCAGGCTACCGCGAACTGGCCCCTATCGGTGAAGGAACCCAGCCGCTGGAGGGCTCGGTTGCCGAGGTCCAGGACCCATACCGCCACCTCCTCGGCTTCCTCCGCGGGGAAGCGTTCCAGGAGGGCTACCCGGCGTCCGTCAGGAGAGACTGCACCTTCGGAAAACTGGTCAAGGAGAGTGGTGACCGGGGAGGGTTGTTGCGGATCCGCCCCCGTGACCAGGCGTACGGTGCCCACCCCTTCCAGTACCAGCGGCCTGGCATCGAGGGCCGGCACCCCCCTGTTGTCCGGCCATCCCAGAAAGGATATCTCCACCCGTACACCCTCCAGGAGATCGAGGTCCAGGTAGGCCAGTTGATCGTTTTCCCAGCGCAGGGTGGGCTGGCAGCGGGGGTCAATCTGGGGAAGCAACATCTGTTCCACGGCGCCCCGGTCCATGGGTCGCGTGAAGTCCAGGCGGACGATCTTCTTGCCGGAAAGCAGCCGGTACATGCCCGGCCCGGCGACCCCGGGTTGTCCTTCCACGCCTGCTGCCACCCCGGGAGGCTCTACCCGGACCACGGTAAACTCCAGGGGCAGGGCGGTGCCGCCCGAAGAAGCGCGGGCCTGGCCCAGACTGATCTGGACCGGTTGCTCCAGGGGAAGGTCGGCTACCCGCAACTGCAGGACGTCGCCGGTTGCCCACTGGATCTCCCGGGCCAGCGCGGGGGCAACCGCCAGCGCCCGAGCGGTGGCGTCCCTATCCATGGCTTCCGGGAAATGGAAGGTGATCACCACCCCGGGGGCGCCCACCAGGTACCGCTTGCCGGGAGTGACAGCGGTTTCTCCCGGTATCAGGTAGGAATCCGTGACCTGCGCCAGGCTCGCCTGCACGGAGAAGGACGGTCGCGGAGGCTGCGTCCGGCGGCAGGCGGGCAGGGTCACAAGAAGAAGTATGAACACCAGGGTTCCCAACCGGTTTCTCATTCTCATCTCTCCCCGCCCTACAGACGTACCAGGGGCGCTTATGGTTTCCACATCCAGGGTGGTACAGAGCGGACGGGATCTTTGACCACCCGGCACAAGCTCCAGTATAATACCTGATGGACTTTTTGGCCCGCGAGCAGAGAAAGTAGGTGGGGAGCAGGTGACGAAGCCGGAACAAATACGAAATCTGGCCCTGGTTTCGCATGGCGGGGCTGGGAAGACCACGCTGGCGGAGGCCATGCTGTACCTGGCGGGGGCCATAGACCGCCTGGGCCGGGTGGATGAAGGCTCCGCCACTATGGACTACGATCCTGAGGAAGTGCGCCGGAAGGTTTCCATCAGCACCTCCCTGGCTCCCATCCCGTGGGATGGCTGCAAAGTTAACCTGATTGACACTCCGGGTTACTTCGATTTCGTGGGAGAAGTGAAGGCGGGCATGCGGGTGGCGGAAGCGGCCTGCGTGGTGTGTGACGCCGTGGCCGGGGTGGAGGTGGGCACGGAATTGGTGTGGGGCTACGCCGAGGAGCGGGGCCTGCCGTGTCTCATCTTCGTCAACAAGATGGACCGGGAAAACGCCAGTTTCCGCCGTACCCTGGAGAGCCTGCAGCAGAACATGGGCCGCGGCATAGTACCCCTGGCGGTACCCATCGGGGCCGAGGCCGGGCTGCGAGGCGTGGTGGACCTGGTGGCCAGGCGAGCCCTGGTATGGGACGGCGGTAACCGGCCCCAGGAAACGGACGTCCCTGCGGAGATGGCGGATGAAGTGGCCGCCTACCGCTCCCAGTTGGTGGAGGCTGCCGCAGAAGGTTCGGACGAACTGCTCATGAAATACCTGGAGGGGGAAGAGTTGACCCCAGCCGAGATCTGGGAGGGCCTGGCAGCAGGAGTCCGGGAGCGCAAGGTGTTCCCGGTTCTAGCGGGGTCGGCCCTGCGCACCCTGGGCGTGGGGATGCTCCTGGACGCGGTGGTGAAGCTGGTCCCCTCTCCTGCTGCGTTCCCGGCCCGGGCGGAAACCCCGGCAGGTGAGCCGGTGGAGTGCCGGCCGGACCCCAACGCTCCTTTGGCGGCCCTGGTGTTCAAAACCACTGCCGACCCGTACGTGGGCAGGATGACCCTCTTCCGGGTATACGCGGGGAAGGTGCTTTCGGATTCCCAGGTGTACAACTCTACCCGCGGCAGGACGGAGCGGGTGGGCCAGTTGTTTTTCCTGAAGGGCAAGCATCAGGAACCCACCGATGTGGTTGGACCGGGGGATATCGGGACAGTGGCCAAGTTGCAGGAGACCGGTACCGGGGATACGCTCTGCGACCAGGCCAATCCGGTACGCCTTTCTGCCATAGCCTTTCCCTCCCCGGTGTATGCAGTGGCGGTTTCCCCCAAGGCCCGTGGCGATGAGGAAAAGATCTCGGCCAGCCTGGCCCGTCTGGCGGAGGAAGACCCCACCTTCCGCGTGGAGAAGAACGCGGCCACCGGACAGATGCTCATATACGGCATGGGGGAGCTGCACCTGGATGTGATCGTGGAGCGGCTTCGCCGTAAGTTCGGGGTAGAGGTGAATCTGGAGGCGCCGCGAGTGCCGTACCGGGAGACCATCCGCCAGCCGGTGAAGGCCGAGTACAAGCACAAGAAGCAGACGGGTGGGCGCGGCCAGTACGGCCACGTGTTCCTGGAGATCGAGCCCGCCGAGCCGGGCAAAGAATTTGAGTTCGGTGAGCGCATCTTCGGCGGGGCTGTACCCAAGCAGTACATCCCGGCGGTGGAGAAAGGCGTGCGCGAGGCCATGCAGGAAGGGGTGCTGGCCGGCTACCCGGTCACCGGGGTCAAGGTCACTCTCTACGATGGCTCCTACCACACCGTGGACTCCTCGGAACTCGCCTTCAAGATAGCTGGCTCAATGGCATTTAAGAAGGGCATGGCCGAGGCCAAGCCCGTGTTGCTGGAACCCATTTACCGGGTGGAGGTCATGGTGCCCGAGGCCTTCATGGGTGACGTCATGGGTGACCTCAACAAGAAGCGGGGGCGCATCCTGGGTATGGAGCCCCACGGTTCCTTCCAGGTGATCAGGGCCATGGTGCCCCTGGCCGAGATGTTCCGGTATGCCATCGACTTGCGCTCCATCACCCAGGGGCGGGGTACCTTCACTATGGAGTTCGACCATTACGAAGAGGTACCGGCTCACCTGGCCCAGGAGATTATCTCCCAGGCCCGGGCGGCAAAGGAAGCTGCGGAGAAGTAGGTATGGCCATCGTCCACCTTACCCGGGGCCCTCACCGGGCCCGGGAGGGGCACCCCTGGATATTTGCGAGCGAGATAGAGAAGATCGGGGGGAGTTTTTCCCCCGGCGACGTGGTGACCGTGGTGGACCACCGCGGGCGATTCGTGGGGCGGGGCTTCATCAACCCCGCTTCTTTCATCAGGGTGAGGATCCTGACCCACCGCGACGAGCAGGTCGGGGAGGATTTCTGGCTGGCCCGCCTGCAGGCAGCCTGGGAGCTGCGCCGTCCGTTCTGGCATGAGACGGCATTCCGGGTGGTGTTTGCCGAGTCCGACGGCCTGCCCGGTCTGGTGGTGGACAGGTTCGGGCCCTGGCTGGTGGTTCAGACCCTGGCCCTGGGGGTAGACACGCGGCGGGACTTCCTCGTCGACGCCCTCCGCTCCCTCACCGGGTGTCCGGGCGTATTCCTGCGTAATGATGCCCCCGTGCGGGAACTGGAAGGGTTACCCCTCGAAGGCGGTCCGGCTCCCGGCACCCCGGAGGATCTGCCCGCGCGGGTGCAGATAGAGGAGGGCGGTGTAACTTTCTGGGTGGACGTGGCCAGGGGTCAGAAGACCGGTCATTTCCTGGATCAGCGGTTCAACCGGGCAGTTGCCGCCCGCCTAGCCCCTGATGCCCGCGTGCTGGACGCGTTTTCCTATACGGGGGGCTTTGCCATCCATGCCGCCCGCGCCGGGGCCCGGGAAGTGCTGGGGGTGGAAGCGTCGGCCTGGGCGGCGGAAATGGCGCGGGAGAACGCGGATCTCAATGGGGTGGCCGACCGCTGTCGGTTCGAGGAGGCGAATGCCTTCGACTTCCTGAGGGCTCTCGATCAGGCCCGGGAGAAGTTCGACCTGGTGATCCTGGACCCGCCCGCCTTCGCCCGTTCCCTGCAGGCAGTGGAGGGGGCGGTGCGGGGTTACAAGGAGATTAACCTGCGGGCCCTGCGCCTGCTAAATCCCGGGGGGTACCTGGTCACCAGTTCCTGCTCCTCTCACCTGGACCCGGAGATGTTCCTCGCGGTCGTCGGGGACGCGGCGCGCGACGCCGGCCGGCGGGTGCTCGTTCTGGAGGCGCGCGGCCAGCCCCCCGACCACCCCGTTCTGCTGGGGTATCCGGAGAGCCGCTACCTCAAGTGCCTGATCTGCCGCTGTTACCCGGCCTGATGCGGGTTGCCCGGTCGGGACCTGGATTTTTGGGGACGGTTCTCGTATAATGGGATCGAAGGTCAAATTAAGTCAGACCGGACTGCAGCCCATCTGGGGGAGATAGGGTATGGCCCGGAACCTGGCCGACCTCATCGAGGAATACCTGGAATCTCTGCTGGGCGGCGCCCCGGACGGATCGGTGGAAGTGCAGAGGGGCGAACTGGCGGAGAAGTTCGGGTGTGCGCCTTCCCAGATCAACTACGTGCTGGATACGCGCTTCACCTACGCCCAGGGCTACTTGGTGGAGAGCCGGCGGGGGAGCGGGGGATACGTGCGCATCGTGAAGCTGCCTGCCCAGGCCCGGGAACTCATCCGGCGGGCTTTGGAGCACGCCGGAGAAGCCATGAGCCAGATTCAGGCAGAAAGATGCATCCTGCGGTTGCACCAGGAGGGGATAATAAGCCCGCGGGAAGCCCGCCTGATGGCGGCTGCCCTGAAGCGGGAAACCCTGGCCCTGGATCTCCCCTGGCGGGATACGATGCGCGCCCGGCTGTTTCGGGCCATGTTGCTTGCTCTGGCGATGGACATGGCGGAGAGGAAGGAGTGAGGCCGGTGCTGTGCCAGGAATGCGGGAAGCGGCCAGCCACCGTTCACCTTACCCAGATCATCAACGGGCAAAAGAGGGAACTGCACCTGTGCGAGCAGTGCGCCCGCGCCCGCGGGGAACTGGGGATCATGGGGGAGCCCTTCACCATTCCTACCCTTCTTTCCAGTATCATCACCGATGGTGGCCACACCTTCCCGGGAGCTGGTCAGGCGGCCGGGTTGCGGTGCGACAGATGCGGCCTCACGTACGCCGAGTTCGCCCGCACGGGAATGCTGGGTTGCCGGCATTGCTACCAGGCCTTTGAGAATCAGCTCGAATCGGTGCTGAGGCGCTTGCACGGCACCACCGTGCACGGGGGCAAGGTACCCAGCCGGACGGGTGAAGAGGCCCGCCTCAAGCGGGAGATCAGCCGTTTGCAGGAGGAACTGGCCCAGGTGGTGATCCGGGAAGAGTACGAGAAGGCGGCCCAGATAAGGGATCGCATCCGGGAACTGGAGAAGAAGCTTCGCTGAGTGTAAGACCAAGGGGTGGCAGGCGTTGAACCTGGACGATGTCCTCTACAATTCCCACTCCTGCTGGATGGACCCTTCAGGGCCGGACAGCGATGTGGTGCTTTCCGCGCGCGTCCGCCTGGCCCGCAACCTGGAAGACGTGCCCTTTCCTTCCCGGATGGGGGAAGAGGGAGCCCAGCGGGTCCTGCGCATGGTGGAACGGGCAGTGGAAGACCTGGACCGTGACCCCCAGTTGGGTCCGGTGGGTATGTTCAGGCTGGATGATTTGGGAGCCCTGGACAGGCAGGTGCTGGTGGAAAAACACCTCATCTCACCCAACCACGCCCAGCAACCCCGGGGACGTGCCATCATCCTGCGCCAGGATGAGAGCCTGTGCATCATGGTCAACGAGGAAGATCACCTGCGTATCCAGAGTCTGGCCCCGGGGATGCAGCTGGACGAGGCTTGGCGCATGGCCCAGGCGGCGGATGATGTGCTGGAGGGCAGGCTGAACTACGCCTTCTGTCAGAGGCGGGGCTACCTGACCACGTGTCCCACCAACGTGGGGACGGGGATGCGCGGCTCGGTCATGATGCACCTGCCCGGGCTGGCCATGGTGGGGCAGGCCCGGCAGGTATTCTCCGCTTTGGGCAAACTGGGGCTGGCCGTGCGGGGCCTGTACGGCGAGGGCAGCGAGGCCCACGGCAACATATTCCAGATATCAAACCAGACCTCTCTGGGTCCATCCGAGGAGGAGATCCTGCGCAACCTGAAGGCGGTTTCTGCCCAGGTGATCGCCCACGAGCGCAACGCCCGCCGGGCCCTGCTTTCCCAGACCCGCATCCAGCTGGAAGACCGGGTGTGGCGCGCGTATGGGCTTCTCCTCCATGCCCGGGTGATCTCCTCGGAGGAAGCCATCAGGTTGTGGTCCGACGTGCGGCTGGGTGTGGATCTGGGGATCATATCCGAAGGGATCTCGACGGAGACCCTCAACGAATTGCTGGTTGCTACTCGGCCGGGCTTCATCCAGAAGGTGGTGGGTAGGGAACTCGAGCCCTCCCAACGGGATGCGGAACGGGCTGCCCTGATCCGTCACCGTCTGCGCCGGTGAGGCAAGGGGGGAGAACTGTGTTCGGACGGTTTACGGAACGAGCGCAACGGGTTATCGTGCTGGCCCAGGAAGAGGCGCGCCGGCTCAACCACGACTTCGTGGGTACCGAGCACCTCCTGCTGGGTCTCATCCGGGAAGGACAGGGCATTGCGGCCAAGGCCCTCATCAGCCTGGGGGTCGACCTGGAGCGGGTGCGCCAGGAAGTGGAGAAGATGATCCCCCGGGGGCAGGGGGCCCCCCAGGGGGACATCGGTTTTACGCCGCGGGCCAAGAAAGTGGTGCTGGAGCTGGCGGCCGAAGAGGCGCGCATGCTGGGCCACAACTACATCGGCACCGAGCATATCCTGCTGGGCCTTCTGCGGGAAGGGGAGGGCGTGGCCGCCCGGGTGCTGGACAACCTGGGGGCGGACCTGGACCGGGTGCGCAGCCAGGTGATCCACCTGCTGGGCGGTCCCATGCCTGCTGCCCCCACTGGCAAGCCCGCGGGTCGTCAGCGCAGTGCCACTCCCACCCTGGACACCTACGGGCGTGACCTCACGGCCCTGGCCCGAGAAGGTAAGCTCGACCCCGTCATCGGGCGGGAGCAGGAGATCGAGCGGGTGATCCAGATCCTTTCCCGGCGCACCAAGAACAACCCCGTGCTCATCGGTGAGCCCGGGGTGGGCAAGACCGCCATCGTCGAGGGGTTAGCCCAGCGCATCGTGGAGGGCAAGGTGCCCGAGATATTGCGCGACCGCCGGGTGGTGACGCTGGATCTGGCGGCCATGGTGGCGGGATCCAAGTACCGGGGCGAGTTCGAAGAGCGCCTCAAGAAGGTCATGGAGGAGATCCGCCAGTCGGGCAACATCATCCTCTTCGTGGACGAGATGCATACCATCATCGGGGCGGGTGCAGCGGAGGGGGCCATCGATGCCTCCAACATCCTCAAGCCCGCCCTGGCGCGCGGGGAGCTGCAGTGCGTGGGGGCCACCACCCTGGACGAGTACCGCAAGCACGTGGAAAAGGATCCCGCGCTGGAGCGGCGCTTCCAGCCCATCATGGTCAACGAGCCCACCGCCGAGGAGGCCCTGGCTATCCTGCGCGGTCTGCGCGACCGCTACGAAGCTCACCACCGGGTGGAGATCACCGATGGGGCCCTGGAGGCAGCGGTGAGGCTCTCCGACCGCTATGTGGCCGACCGGTTCCTGCCCGACAAGGCCATCGATGTGATGGATGAGGCAGCTTCCCGGGTGAGGCTGCGTTCCTTCGTGGCGCCTCCCGACCTCAAGGCCCTGGAGCAGCGGCTGGAGGAGTTGAAGAAGGAGAAGGAAGCCGCCATCCAGTGCCAGGAGTTCGAAAAGGCGGCCCGGTTGCGAGACCAGGAGCAGAAGTTGCGCGCTGACCTGGAGAGGCAGCAGAAAGAGTGGGAGAAGCAGAAGTCTTCCGCCAAGGCCACCGTGACGGAAGAGGACATCGCCCAGGTGGTGTCCGCCTGGACCGGCATCCCGGTGCAGAAGATGAAGGTGGAAGAGCAGGAGCGGTTGCTACACCTTGAGGAAGAACTGCACCGTCGGGTGATCGGCCAGGACGAGGCTGTACAGGCGGTGGCGCGCGCCATCCGGCGGGCGCGGGCAGGGTTGAAGGATCCCAAGCGGCCCATCGGTTCCTTCATCTTCCTGGGTCCCACCGGCGTGGGGAAGACCGAGCTGGCGCGGGCCCTGGCCGAAGCCCTCTTCGGAGACGAGGACGCCATGGTCCACCTGGATATGTCAGAGTACATGGAGAGGCACACGGTTTCCCGGCTGGTGGGGGCACCGCCAGGATACGTGGGGTACGAGGAAGGTGGCCAGCTCACCGAGGCAGTGCGCAGGCGTCCCTATTCGGTCATCCTGCTGGACGAGATCGAGAAGGCCCACCCGGAGGTATTCAACATCCTGCTCCAGGTGCTGGAGGATGGACGCCTTACCGAGGCCAAGGGTCGCACGGTGGACTTCCGCAACACGGTGGTGATCATGACCTCCAACGCCGGGTCCCATTACCTGCGCGGACAGACCGCCATGGGGTTTCGGGCTGCGCACGATGAGCAGCGCACCTATCAGGACCTCAAGGACCGGGTCATGGAGGAGGTCAAGCGTACCTTCCGCCCCGAGTTCCTCAACCGTATCGACGAGATCATCGTGTTCCACCCGCTCACCCAGGAGCACCTGAAGAAGATCGTGGAACTCATGCTGGGCCGCGTGGGAAAGCGCCTGAAGGAGAACGGGCTGGAACTGGAGTTCACGGAAGGGGCCAAAGAGGTTCTCATCCGCGAGGGCTCCGACCTGATGTTCGGTGCCCGTCCGCTGCGGCGTACCATCCAGCGCATGGTGGAGGACCGGTTGGCCGACCTCATGCTGGAGGGGCGGTTCGCGTACGGGGACACGGTGGTGGTGGACGCCGCCCCCGATGGACGCAGCCTCACCTTCCACAAGAAGGACGAAATGCGAGAGCAGCCCCAGCGGGAGGAAGCCGGGGTCAAGTAGCACGCTCGTACCGGGGGGACACGAGGTGCCAGCCAACCTGACTCCCGACTACCTGGCAGCAGAGCAGCGCTTTCGGGAAGCGGTCACACTGGAGGACAAGCTGGAGGCCCTTGAGGAGATGCTGGCCACCATCCCCAAGCACAAGGGGACGGAAAAGATGCAGGCCGACATAAAGCGCCGCATGGCCCGCATTCGTGCCCAGCTTGAGGCCAGGCCCCAAACGGCGCGTCGCCGTTCCCTTTACCGGGTGGAGAAGCAGGGGGCAGGTCAGGTGGTGCTGGTGGGGCCCCCCAATTCGGGCAAGTCCCAGCTGCTGGGCTCCCTGAGCAACGCCACTCCCGAGGTGGCGCCTTATCCTTTCACCACCCGTTTCCCGGTGGCAGGGATGGTGCCTTTCGAAAACGTGCAGGTGCAGCTGGTGGACCTGCCTCCCCTGGCCCGGGACATGACCCCCGGGGAAGTGCTGGGTCTGGTGCGGGCGGCCGATGCGGTGCTGGTGGTGTTCGACCTGGCGGATGACGACCTGCTTGTCCAGGGCGAGGAAATCTTCACCCTCCTGGGGGAGGCGCGGCTCACCCTGGTAGGTGAGGGCAGGTCCGACCGTTCCCGCAAGCGGGCCCTGGTGGCGGGGAACAAGGCCGACCTGCCTGGGGCTTTGGTAAACCTGGAGCTACTCGAGGGGATGTGTACGCAGCAGGTGGTGGGCGGGCACGGGCCCCTGCCGGTGCTGGCGGTGTCGGCACTCTCCGGGCTGAACCTGCAAGAACTCCGTGCCCGGCTGTTTTCCATGCTGGAGAAGATCCGGGTCTACCCCAAGGCACCCGGGCGCAAGGTAGAATACGATTCCCCCCTGGTTCTCCCCCGGGGATCCACCGTGCTGGAGGCAGCGGAGGACCTGCACAAGGACATCGCCCGCAACCTGAAGTATGCCCGCATCTGGAGTTCCCGCACCTTCGACGGGCAGATGGTACCGCGCGATTTCGTCCTAGAAGAAGGGGACGTGGTGGAGTTCCACACGTAGGCAGCCGGGGGGATGGGAGTGCCGGAATCACGCAGCCGATTCGTGTGTCAGAGTTGCGGCTACGAGGCGGCCCGCTGGCTGGGGCGTTGCCCCCAGTGCGGGCAATGGAACAGCCTGGTGGAGGAACCGTTCCCTTCCCGGCCTCCCCCGGGACGGGCGTGGGTGGAAGAATCTACTCCCCCCCTGGCGATCACTGCGGTGGAAGCCCAGCCCCGGCCGCGGTTCAGCACCGGCAGCGGGGAAATGGACCGGGTGCTGGGGGGCGGAGTGGTACCGGGGTCCCTGGTTCTCATCGGCGGTGATCCCGGGATAGGCAAGTCCACCCTGCTCCTGCAGGTGAGCCATGCCGTGAGCCGGGAGGCCCGCGTCCTGTACATATCGGGGGAGGAATCGGTACAGCAGATCAGGCTACGGGCGGAGCGCCTGGGAGCCCTTTCCTCTCAGCTACTGGTAATGGCCCATACCGACCTGGAAAGAATCGTGCACCGGCTAGGGGAAGTGCAGCCCCGCCTGGCGGTGGTGGATTCCATCCAAACCGTGTATCGGGCCGATTTGGGCTCGGCGCCGGGATCGGTGAGCCAGGTGCGCGAATGCACGGCCGAGTTGTTACGGGTGGCCAAGGCCACCGGGGTAGCCATCTTCATCGTGGGCCACGTCACCAAAGGAGGCGAAATCGCGGGCCCCCGAGTACTGGAACACATGGTGGACACCGTCCTCTACCTGGACGGGGACAGGCACCACGCCTATCGGGTACTCAGGGCCTACAAGAACAGGTTCGGTTCCGCCAGCGAGCTGGGTGTGTTCGAGATGGCGGAGTCAGGGATGGCCGATGTTCCCAACCCATCTGGCTTTTTCCTGGCAGAGCGTCCGGAACGGGTTCCGGGGTCGGTGGTCACCGCCTGCCTGGAGGGGATGCGTCCCCTCCTGGTGGAGGTCCAGGCCCTGGTGAGTCCCACCCCCTTTTCTGTGCCCCGGCGTATGGTGTCGGGAGTGGATCCCGGGCGGGTCGTGCTCATGGCCGCAGTGCTGGAAAAGAGGCTGGGGATGCACCTGGGTAACCAGGACGCCTACGTGAAGGTGGCGGGCGGGGTGAAAATAGAGGAGCCCGCGGTCGACCTGGCAGTGGCCGTGGCCCTGGCCTCCAGTTTCCGCGACCTGCCCGTGCGGGCAGGTGTGGTGGTGGCGGGAGAGGTGGGGCTGGCCGGCGAGGTGCGGGGCATTCCCCGGGTGGGCGAGCGCCTGCGGGAAGCAGAGCGGGTGGGATTCAACTGTTTTGTCCTGCCGGCGTCTAGTACCAGGAGCCTGGAGAGGACGGGGTGGCAGGGCAAGATAGAGGTAGCGGGGGTTTCTCAGGTGGCGGAGGCCCTGGACCTCGTGCTGAGCTGAGGAGAAGTGGCCGATGGCGGGCGGGGTGGGTATGGGGGAAGCAGCGGAGACCTGGAGCAAGACGGTCAGGGTGGTGGCCCCTGGCACGGTGCTGCGCGAGGCCCTTGACAACATCGTGCGGGCCCGCACGGGGGCGCTCATCGTGGTGGGTGACAGCCCCGAGGTGATGAAGCTGGTGACGGGGGGATTTCCCCTGGATGTCCCTGTGGTCCCGGCCCTCCTCTACGAGCTGGCCAAGATGGACGGCGCCATAGTGCTCAGCCGGGATGCCAGCAGGGTGCTGTGGGCCAACACCCAGCTGGTGCCTGATCCCAGCATCCCTTCGGAAGAGGCGGGGATCAGACACCGCACCGCCGAGCGGGTGG
The DNA here is from genome assembly GCA_040757085.1 of Bacillota bacterium. Classification (NCBI taxonomy): domain Bacteria; kingdom Bacillati; phylum Bacillota; species Bacillota bacterium. The sequence continues at coordinate 42,301 of JBFLXJ010000009.1, forward strand.
CTCGGCAGACCGGTGAACTGGTGATTGCCGTATCTCAACGTCGCAACACCATCACCCTGTACCGGGGTACCTTGCGCTACGTGCTGCCGGATACCCCGGTGGTGCTGGCCAAGGCCAACCAGGCCCTGCAGACTTTGGAGAAGTACCGCAGCGTATTCGAAGAGGACCTGCAGAGGCTGACGGTGCTGGAACTGGAGGACGCCGTCACCCTGGGGGACGTGCTCATCGTGGTTCACCGTGCCCAAATGGCCAACCGCATCGTGGCCGAGGTGGACGGTTACGTAGGGGAGCTGGGTACAGAGGGGTGGCTGGTGAGCCTGGAACTGCGCGAATTGCAGAGCGGGATTGCAGAACAGGAGAAGCTGGTGCTCTCCGACTACGTGGTGGACGGCCGCGATCCCGATGAGGCACTGGAAGAACTGTCTGCTCTGAGCAGAGAGGCTTTGCGGGACATGCCCACTCTGGCCCGCATCCTGGGGTATCCCTCGCCCCCGGGGTTTGCGGAGACGCGGGTGTCACCGCGGGGCGTACGCGTCCTGCGCAGCATCCCCCACCTTCCCGCCGCGGTGGTGGACAACCTGGTGGCGAGATTCGGGCGCCTTCCCGCTGTGATGCGCGCCAGCCTGCAGGAACTGGACGACGTCGAGGGTATAGGAGAGGTGAGGGCACGCGCCGTATGTGACGGCCTCAAGCGCATGCGAGAGGAACTTTCCAGGCGCCCCGCCCGCGCCGTCCGCTGATTGAAGCCCGCCGGGGTCGGTGGCCCCTGGTTTGGAGTTCTCCGCCCATCAAGCCAGGGAATAAGGGCCCAGCGTGGAGAGGTGCTGGTGTTCCTTGACGAAGACGTCGTAAAGATTGATGTCCAGTAGATTGCAAAGGGCAGCCAGGTAAAACAGGTGGCTGCCCAGTTCCTGCTCCAGTACTTCCTGACAGTGCTCGCAAATTTTGCCTTCCAGGTGGGTTTCCATGTACCGGCGCATTTCCTGTAGAGAGGAAACGTCAGCCGGAATCTGTTGCCTGTGGGCGTGCACGTTCAGGCATCCACAGGTGGTGACAGCCTTGCTTACGGCCCGGTTGATCCGTGCGCTGGACTCCTGCAGCTTGGAGAGCACGTCGAGGATGCTGCGATGCCTGACCAGACACTCCTCCACTGCCTGCTGGAATCCGTCACACAGGAGGTCCTTCAAAAGCCGGCACCACCTTCTCAGAGATAGTGCTGGTGGACGTGGCGGGATTCGAACCCGCGGCCTCTCGGATGCGAACCGAACGCTCTCCCACTGAGCTACACGCCCACCGTCGATCTTCTCGCACGGCCATTTTACAACTCCCCCAGCGCACCGTCAAGTTGACCCCCCGGTGGGCGTTGTGCTACGCTAGTATTTACAGGGGTTGTCGCGGGAGGCCGTGCGATGTTCAAGGTGGGCGACAAGGTCGTTTACCCCATGCACGGGGCAGGAGTCATAGAGGCTATCGAGGAGCACGAGGTCCTGGGCCAGAAGCAGGAGTATTACATAATGCGCCTGCCTTTGGGGGACATGAAAGTGATGATCCCCATCAGCAGCGTGGAGCAGGTGGGGTTGCGGGCGGTGGAACCGGCGGACCGCATGGATGCCGTGATCGCCACCCTCAAGCGGCCGGCCCCGTCCGTACCGGGAAACTGGAACCACCGGTACCGCGCCAATTTGGAGAAGATAAAGAGCGGCAACGCCTTTGAAGTGGCAGAAGTCGTCCTGAGTCTGACCCGTCGGGATCGGGAAAAAGGGCTTTCCACCGGAGAGCGCCGCATGCTGGAGGTTGCCAGACAGATCCTGGTGTCGGAACTGGTCCTCTCTAAAGGTCTTCCCCTCCAGGAAGCTTCCTCCCTTCTGGATCGCGCTCTGGCCTGATGCCCGGACACCGTGGCGAGCGGGGGCGGGGTTCGTTCCTTGCCCCTGCGTGCTTTTCTGCCCTATAATTACTTCCAGCGAGATTAGAGGCGCGGGGCGGAGAGGGGGTGTGCCATAACTTGGATGCGAAGCTGAGGAGAGTGGTGGCGTACGTCGGGCTGCTGGCTGGCCTGGCGAGTGGCGGATGGGGTGTGGATCCCCTACTCACCTACCTGGGGAGTTCTTTGCCGCCCGTCCAGCGCATCAGTGTGCTGGTGTTGGGAGCGGCACTAGGCGGCCTCATCGGTTTTATCATACTGCCCCAGGTGGTCCGGGCCATCCTGGTGGGGACCGGGCGACTGGAAGTGCGCCTGTCTCGGGTTCCCATCGCGGACATGGTGGCGGGGACCCTGGGGTTAATATGCGGCCTTCTCATCGCCAACCTGCTCACCTATCCTTTTTCGCGGCTGCCGCGCATCGGTCCCTTCCTGCCCCCTGCGGCCAGCGTGATCATGGCTTACCTGGGAGCCAGCCTGGCGGTCCACCGGCGAGACGAACTGGCCGCCCTGGTACCATTTCTGGGCCGGTGGGGCGGAAAAGACAGGGGCCTGCGGGAGGGCATGGCCAAGATCCTGGACACCAGCGCCATCATCGACGGGCGCATCGTGGACGTGTGCCAGACCGGCTTCCTGGAAGGGCCGGTGGTGATCCCGTCCTTTGTGCTGGAGGAATTGCGCCACATCGCGGATTCCACCGATGGCGTGCGCAGGAGCCGGGGTCGCCGGGGGCTGGAGGTGCTGGCCCAGCTCCAGCAGACGCCCGGGGTACCGGTGCAGGTCTGGGAGAAGGACGTGCCCGGGCGTGACGTTGACTCCAAGTTGCTGAGGCTGGCCAAGCAAGTGCGGGGTAAGGTGGTAACCAACGACTTCAACCTCAACCGGGTGTGCGCGGTGCAGGGGATACCGGTGCTGAACCTCAACGAGCTGGCAAATGCCCTGAAACCCAGGGTCTTGCCTGGTGAGGAGATGTCCGTGCACATCCTGCGGGACGGCAAGGAAGCCGGGCAGGGAGTCGGGTACCTCGACGACGGTACCATGATCGTGGTGGAAGGCGGCAAGCGGCATATCGGGGAAACCATAGAGGTGGCGGTCACCAGCGTGTTGCAGACCGCGGCCGGGCGCATGATATTCGCACGGCCCAAGCTGGACAAGGCAGGATGAACCAGCGGGTAGGAGCGATCGTGGCCGCGGCCGGCCAGGGGGAAAGGCTGGGGATGGGACCCAAAGCCCTGCTACCCCTGGCCGGGTTGCCTCTCTTGGCCTGGGCCCTGGAGTCCCTGCAGGACTCCGGTGTGGTTGATGAAATCGTGGTGGTGGCCCCTGCAGACGTCGAGGGGCAGGTGCGCGGCCTGGCCCGGGAATTCCCATCCGTCTCCGCCGTGGTGCCGGGCGGTGCCCATCGCCAGGAGTCGGTCTACCGGGGGCTGGGGGCCCTGACCCCGGCGGTGGCATGGGTGGTGGTCCACGACGTGGCCAGACCTTTTGCCGCCGCCGCCCTGGTGCTCCGGGTGGTGGAGGCCGCGAAGGAAGTGGGAGCGGCTTTGGCTGCCGCCCCCGTGGTCGACACACTGAAAGAGGGAGCGACCACGGTGCGGCGGACGGTGCCGAGGGAGGAGATGTGGCAGGCCCAGACGCCCCAGGCCTTCCGACGCGACTGGCTGGAGGAGGCCCACCGCCGGGCGCGCGCGGAGGGCTTCCTGGGTACCGATGACAGCGTGTTGGTGGAGAGGCTGGGTTACCCGGTGAAGCTGGTGCCTTCCTCCCGCCACAACCTGAAGATCACCCTCCCCGAGGATCTCAAGCTGGCGGAAGAGATGGTTCGCGGTATGGCCACCGTCAGGGTGGGGATGGGTTTTGACATTCACCCCCTGGCCCCGGGCAGACCGCTGGTGCTGGCCGGGGTGGAGGTTCCTTCGCCGGTGGGATTGGTGGGGCATTCGGACGGGGACGTGATATGCCACGCCCTCATGGATGCGCTGCTGGGGGCGGCCGGCGAACGGGACATCGGTTTCTGGTTCCCTCCTTCCGACCCCCGCTTCCGGGGTGCGCACAGCCGCGACCTGGTCGGGCAGGTAGTGGCCAGGTTGGGCGAGCGGGGATTCGTTCCCGTGAACGCGGATGTGACGGTGGTGGCGGAGGAGCCCGTGCTCTCTCCCTTCATCCCGGCCATGAAGGCCAGCCTGGCGGGGGTCCTGGGGGTAGAGGAAGGGGCGGTGGGCCTTAAGGCTACCACGGCCGAGGGCCTGGGTGCCCTGGGCCGTCGCGAGGGGATGGCGGCCTGGGCCGTGTGCACGGTGCAGGCCCGGGGGAGGTGGAGGGTTTGATCGGCATCTATGACACCCTCACTCGCACCAGGCGGGATCTCCAGGTGCGGGATCCCGGTCAGGTGAGCATTTACGTGTGCGGGGTGACCCCTTACGATGAGGCACACATCGGACATGCCCGCCCCAGTGTGGTGTGGGACGTTATCCGACGGTACCTGGAGTACAGGGGGTACCGGGTGCGGCTGGTCCAGAACTTCACCGACATAGACGACAAGGTGATAGCCCGTGCCCGTGAACTGGGCAAGGATCCCCTGGAACTTTCCCGCGAGTACGCACAGCGATACCTGGAGGACATGTCCGCCCTGGGGGTCAAGCCTGCCGACCACTACCCCCGGGTGTCCGAGCACATCCCCGACATAGTGGAGATGGTGAGGGTTCTGGTGCAAAAGGGGTATGCCTATGAGGCATCCGGGGACGTGTACTTCCGGGTGAGCAGCTTTCCCGAGTACGGCAAGCTATCCGGCCGCAGCGTGGAGGAACTGCGGGCCGGTGCCCGGGTAGAACCGGGAGAAGCAAAGGAAAATCCCGAGGATTTTGCCCTGTGGAAGGCGGCCAAGCCGGGAGAGCCTGCCTGGCCCAGCCCGTGGGGGCCGGGGCGGCCTGGCTGGCACATTGAGTGCTCGGCCATGGCGTTGCGCTACCTGGGGAACGGATTCGACATGCACGGTGGCGGCATTGAACTGGTGTTCCCTCACCATGAGAACGAGATCGCCCAGAGCGAGGCGTTCACCGGGGAAGCGCCCTTCGTGCGCTACTGGGTGCACAACGGCCTGGTCACCATGCGGGAAGAGAAGATGTCCAAGTCGCTGAAGAATTTCGTCACCGTGCGAGATCTTCTGCGTCAGTATCCGGCAGGGGCGATCAGGCTTTATCTGCTTTCTGCCCACTACCGCGCCCCCCTGGAATTCGATACCGGGCATCTGGACGATGCCAGACGAGCCTGGGAACGTCTCCAGAATGCCGTCCGTTCCCTGGATGAAGTGCTGACGCACGACATAACGGCAGACCAGGAGGCCCTGGCCGCTGCGGTCCAACTGGGAGCGGAGGCGGAGCGGGCGCGCGAGCGCTTCCAGGCGGCCATGGATGACGACTTCAACACCCCGCAGGCGCTGGCGGTGCTCTTCGACCTGGCGCGGTCGAGCAACGCGGTGGTTTCTCTCCTCTTGCGGGGTGGGCCCCTGCCTCTAGGGGGAGACGCCCGGGACGGGCTGGTCCGGGCCCGGGAGGTGTTCACGCAACTGGGCGGTGTGTTGGGGGTAGTGACACCGGCGCCAGAGGGTGAGTCGCTCCGGTGGCGGGAACTCCTGGATCTTCTGGTGGAAGTGAGGGCGCGGGCGCGGCAGGAGAAGAACTGGGCCCTGGCCGACCTGATCCGGGAACGGCTGAGCGGGATGGGAATTGTCCTCGAGGACACCCCCCTGGGTACCAGGTGGCGGCTTCCGGGCGGGGAAGGCGGTATCAGGTGAGACGGCTTTCCTTCCCCAATTCCTTTCCGGCAGACGCTGCGGAGGAACTTTCCCCCCGGGACCTGGCGTACGTGGGAGACGCCGTCTTCGAACTGGCGGTAAGGCAATACCTGGTGGCGCGGTGCCCTTCTCCCCAGGCCCGCCACCGGGATGCCGTCTGCCGCGTAAGGGCCGCGGCCCAGGCAGCATTCCTTCGCGCCATCGCAGCCCATCTTCTGCCCGCCGAAGAGGACCTGGTGCGCCGGGCGCGCAACTTTAAGGGGGTGGCTGTCCCCCGCGGGGTGAGCCCCGCCGATTACAGGGCCAGTACTGCCTTTGAGGCCTTGCTCGGATACCTATATCTGCGCGGGGAAACCGGGCGCTTGCAAGAAATTTTGGCCATGGTGCTGGAAGGGGCGGAGTCGCCATGAGGGTAAAGCTTCTCCGTTATACCCCCGATCCCGAGAGAACGGTGGCGGCGGCCGCCCGTCTCTGTTACTCGGCGTCCGGGGTGGATGCACTCCTGGACATGGATGCTGCCGAGGTGAGGCGCCTTGTCAATCTCCTGCGGGAACGGGGGCACGAGTCACCCTTCGAGCACGTTTCTTTTACCTTCGCCGTTGAGGGTATTTCCCGGGCCTGCAGCCACCAGCTGGTGCGTCACCGCCTGGCATCGTACAGTCAGCAATCCCAGAGATGGGTGAAAGGCGATGCCGCCTGGCACGTGGTGCCCCCTTCCGTGGCCCGGGTACCGGAGGCGGTCCGCCTCTTCGAGGAATTCCTGGCTCGGGCCGGGGAGGTATACCGGGCGCTGGTGGCCATGGGCATACCCCGGGAAGATGCCCGCTATGTGCTTCCCAACGCCGTGGCCACCCGGCTGGTGGTGACCATGAACGCCCGGGAACTCCTGCACGTTTTCCGCCTGCGTTGCTGCCATCGAGCCCAGTGGGAGATCAGGGCGGTGGCCTACCTGATGCTCAGGGAGTGCCGGAAGGTGGCGCCCGTCCTTTTCGAGAGGGCGGGGCCGTTCTGCCAGGTGGATGGCACCTGCCCTGAAGAGTGGACCGAGTGCCCTCGCTACCCGAGGCGGAGACTATCATGACCCCCCGCACCTCCGAACGCGGCATCCCGGGAACGAAATCGGCGGAGGAAACGGAAATCATCCCGGGACGGCAGGCGGTGCTGGCGGCGCTGGAAGCGGGACGCCCTCTCCACCGTATTATGGTGGGAGAGAGAGTTGCGAGTCCCCCACTGGCCCGCATCATGTCCCTGGCCCATGAACGGGGGGTGCCGGTGCAGGTCGTGAGCCGCGACGTCCTGGATGCCCGTGCCGGTGGATGGCCACATCAAGGTGTGCTGGCGGTGGCGGCGGCGTGGGAGTACCGATCGCTGGATGACGTGCTGGCGGGCGTCCCGGCGGGTCGGCCTGCCCTGTTAATAGCCCTGGCGGGGGTGCAGGACGCCGGCAACCTGGGTGCTATCGCCCGCTCGGCGGAGTGCCTGGGCGCCCACGGCCTGCTGGTACCGGCCCGCCGCAGCGCCGGGCTGACGCCGGGAGCGGCCCGGGCGGCAGCCGGTGCCCTGGAGTGGCTCCCGGTGGCCCGGGTGACCAACCTGGCCCGCGCCCTGGCTGGCCTCAAAGGGCACGGCTTATGGGTGGTGGGAGCGGAGGCGGATGGGGAAATCCTGCCCTGGCAGGCGGATCTCACGGTGCCCCTGGTGCTGGTGCTGGGAGGGGAGGAGAGGGGATTAGGGCACTCGGTGCGCCAGGCGTGCGACCTGGTGGTGCGCATACCCACCGTGGGGCATGTGTCTTCCCTCAACGTGGCCGCCGCGGCCGCAATTCTCCTGTACGAAGCAGACAGACAGCGGCGGACGGGCGGACGGGCAGGCGACGCGACGGGTGGAGGGTCGGGCGGCGCGATGTAGCAAAGTAGGGCGCGGCAGGACGCTGGGAGGACTAAGTACTTGATATGACGTGAAGCCACATATATAATGGGTGACGGCGGTTTGTCCAATTTTCTAGTGTCCGCGTCGCTTCGTGTCTAACAGGGTGTGCTTCCTGGGGGGCGATAAGGTGAGTGTTTCTGCCCACAAGGGTACCTTTAGAGAGTACGAGGCGATGCTGGACGAGGAAGTTGTGGAATACGCGCGAGATGGTTGCAGCGCCGCCCTGGAGTACCTGATCAACAAGTATAAGAATTTTGTGCGCAGCAAGGCGCGTTCATATTTCTTAATCGGTGCCGATCGGGAAGATATCATTCAGGAAGGCATGATCGGCCTGTATAAGGCCATCCGGGACTTTCGGGCGGATAAACTTTCGTCTTTCCGCGCCTTCGCCGAACTCTGCGTGACCAGGCAGATCATCACCGCCATCAAGACGGCCACCCGCCAGAAACACCTTCCCCTGAATTCATATGTCTCCCTGAACAAGCCCATCTACGACGAAGATTCCGACCGCACCCTCCTGGACGTGATCTCGGGATCTCGGGTGAGCGACCCCGAGGAATTGGTGATCAACCGGGAAGAGTTCGGTGACATCGAAGAGAAGATCGGCGAGATCCTGAGCGACCTGGAATGGAAAGTTCTCATGTCCTACCTGGATGGTAAGTCATACCAGGAGATCGCTGGCGACCTTAACCGGCACGTGAAGTCCATCGACAACGCCCTGCAGCGGGTCAAGCGCAAGTTGGAACGCTACCTCGACCGCCGCTCCGAGGAATCCGAGCAAGTCCATGCTTGACAGGGCCCGCTCCATTGCCTGCGCCCCAGGCTTGCTTGCCAGAGTGTGCTGCATCCCCGAAGAAATCTCGCAGAGAATGGCGGGAACCGGGCAACGCGGCTACGGCTACTTGACCGCAGCGAGGAAAGAGGCTATAATGGGCGTTGGCTGTCGGGCCGGGCTGGCGTAGCTCAACGGAAGAGCAGCGGATTTGTAATCCGCAGGTTGTCGGTTCGAGTCCGTCCGCCAGCTCCAATCGGGGAGGAGAGGTACCCAAGCGGCCAAAGGGGGCGGTCTGTAAAACCGCTGGCGCAGCCTTCGCTGGTTCGAATCCAGCCCTCTCCACCACCCAACAGAATACATCGCGGGGTAGAGCAGCCAGGTAGCTCGTCGGGCTCATAACCCGGAGGTCGGAGGTTCAAATCCTCCCCCCGCAACCAAGCACATAAGTGGGCTCACATAGCTCAGTCGGCAGAGCGTCGCCTTGGTAAGGCGGAGGTCCCCGGTTCGATCCCGGGTGTGAGCTCCATAAATTTTGATAGGACTGGTGCGGGTATTATGCTCCTTGTTGGGGAGAGCGGCCTTGGAGATCGCCCGAAATCGCGGACGGTACAGGGGTCATGCCCGACCGTAGGCACGGGGCCAGGTGACGCCAACACCGTCTGGAGCTGGACCACTGGAAACGGGCACGACGGCACCCATGCCATGAAGATCTTTAACCCGACCTTTAAGGCCTGGCCCGCATCGCCTAGGAAGTTACGCCGGGAATGTGCGGACCTATTGGGGCTCCCGCAGTTGGCTTGACAGTGTGTTCGTGGCTGTGCTAGAGTTAGGGTTGCGATCGGAGGTGCAGTGCTTGCGGGTTATCGTCACTATGGCATGTACCGAGTGCAAGGAGCGCAACTATACGACCACGAAGAACAAGAAGAACGACCCCAACCGGCTGGAGCTCAGGAAGTACTGCCCCACCTGCAGGCGCCACACCCTCCACCGCGAGACCAGGTAGTCCCGCTCCCGTTCACCAGCGCAGGCCCGTAGCTCCAACAGGCAGAGCAGCGGACTCCAAATCCGCGGGTTGGGGGTTCGAATCCCTCCGGGCCTGCCAGGTTTATGATTGCGGCAGAATGCCGCTTTAAGTTTGTCCTGGGGGGAAGGTAGAAGTGGGGGGCAAGGTGGCGATCAAGGAAAAGGTGAGGAGCAGGGAAGGGGAACGCAGCCGGGCATCGAGAAAGCCAGCACCGCCTTCCTCGACGGCACGCCCCCCAGTCAGTAAGACGGCAGGTAAGCCCGGGGGCGGAGCGAGGGTTCAGGTGCGGCCCAAGCCGAAGCTGACCCGGGTACGCCCGCCTTCCCCCGAGCAGAGACTGGTGGCCGCTTTTCGCCGCATGTACCGGAATACCGTGGCGTACTTTCGGGAAACCAGGCTGGAGATGCGGAAGGTTGTCTGGCCGTCGCGGCGGGAGACTGCGGTGTATACTCTGGTGGTGGTCGCCGCCACCGCTATCGTGGGCCTGGTGATCTGGGTGTTTGACGTGGGGTTGAGTGCCCTGCTCGGCGTGATCATCCGGTGACGGGGGTCGAAGTACCAGTGGTGAGCGAGAAGCGCTGGTACGTCGTGCACACGTACTCGGGGTACGAGAACAAGGTCAAGGCTAACCTGGAAAAGCGGGTTAAGTCCATGGGCATGGAGGACCGCATTTTCCGGGTGGTGGTGCCCACCGAGGACGAGGTGGAGATCAAGGACGGCAAGCGCAAGATCACCAAGAAGAAGATATACCCGGGTTACGTGCTGGTGGAAATGATCATGAGCGATGAGTCCTGGTACGTGGTGCGGCATACCCCGGGGGTCACCGGCTTTGTGGGGACGGGTCCCCGCCCCCTGCCGCTCTTGCCCGAAGAGGTGCGGGAACTCCTCCGGCAGATGGGGGATGAGGAACCCAAGCCCAAGGTCCACTACGAGGTGGGCCAGAGCGTCCGGGTAAAATCGGGGCCCTTTGCCGGAGTGGTGGGCACGGTACAGGAACTCATCCCGGAGAAGGGTAAGCTCAGGGTGCTGGTGTCCATATTCGGGCGGGAGACCCCCCTGGAGCTGGACTACGGTCAGGTTCAGGAACTGTAGGAGGTTCGGTACGTATGGCAAAGAAAGTAGTGGCAGTGGTCAAGTTGCAGTTGCCGGCGGGCAGAGCGACCCCCGCACCTCCGGTGGGTCCCGCGCTGGCTCAGCACGGCATTAACATCAAGGCATTTTGTGACGAGTACAACAAGCGCACCGCCGCGCAAGCGGGTACCATCGTGCCGGTGGAGATCACCATCTACCACGACCGCAGCTTCACCTTTGTGACCAAGGCACCGCCTGCCTCGGTCCTTCTGCGGGAGGCGGCCCGGGTAGAGAAGGGCTCCGGTGAACCGAACCGTAACAAGGTGGGGCGTATCAGCCGGCAGCAGCTGCGAGAAATCGCCCAGCGCAAGCTGGCAGAGCTCAACACCGATAATCTGGAGGCGGCCGAGCGCATCCTGGCGGGTACGGCGCGCAGCATGGGTATCGAGATAGTGGGGGACTAGACCCCGGCCACCACCGGAGGCGTGGTCACTGCGGCTGCCGCGGGAGAAGTGGGAGGTCGCTCCGGCGACCGGTTATTACCACAGGAGGTAGTGAGGCATGGCAAAGCACGGTAAGAGGTTCCAGGAAGCAGCCAAGCTGGTGGATCGGGCTACCCTTTATGACCCGGCCGAGGCCGTAGAGCTGGCAAAGAAGACGGCTTCGGCCAAATTCGACGAGACCATCGAGGTGGCCGTCCGCCTGGGTGTGGACCCCCGTCACGCGGACCAGATGGTGAGGGGGGCAGTGGTGCTTCCCCACGGCACGGGCAAAACCCGCCGGGTGCTGGTCTTTGCCAAGGGGGACAAGGCCAAGGAGGCTGAGGCGGCCGGTGCTGATTACGTAGGGGCCGAGGAGTTGATCCAGAAGATCCAGGGCGGGTGGCTGGATTTCGATGCCACGGTGGCCACTCCCGACATGATGGGCATGGTTGGTCGTCTGGGCCGCATCCTGGGCCCCAAGGGTCTGATGCCCAACCCCAAGACGGGAACCGTTACCTTTGACGTGGCCGCTGCCGTGCGGGAGATCAAGCAGGGTAAAGTGGAGTTCCGGGTGGACAAGACCGGTATCGTGCACGTCCCCATCGGGAAGGCGTCCTTCGATTCCTCCCGCTTGCTGGAGAATTTCTATGCCCTGATGGAGGCCATCCTGCGTGCTCGCCCCGCGGCGGCAAAGGGTACGTACGTGCGCAGCGTGGCCATATCTTCAACCATGGGGCCCGGTATCCGCGTCAATCCCTTACGGGCCCAGCGGGCCGCAGAGAGACCCGCCTGACCCGTGGCCCCGCAGGGTTTCGCATCGCCCACGCTTTTTCCTGACGAGGCCGCCTGGACCGGGCGGCCTTGTCGCCCCGTGGCTGGCAGGAAAGGGATGGTGGCTACCGCCCATCCCCTGGCTACCCTGGCTGGGGTGGAGGTGTTACGGGCGGGCGGCAACGCAGTAGATGCCGCCATTGCCGCCGCAGGCGTTACCGCGGTGGTCCTGCCCCAGATGTGCGGTCTGGGGGGTGACGCCTTCCTGCTCGTATACCAGGCCGATCGGGGCAGGGTGACCGCCATCGCGGGGGCGGGTCCCGCCCCCCGGGCAGCTTCCCCGGAACTGTACCGGCGCCGCGGTTACCGCACCATGCCCCTGGAGGGGATGCTTTCCGTCTCGGTGCCCGGGGCGGTGGATGCCTGGGCCTGCGCCGTGGCGCTGGCGGGGACGAGGCCTCTTCGGGACTTGCTGGAACCGGCCATTTCGTACGCGGAAGAGGGATTCGTGGTCACCCCGGCTCTGGCCGCGGACATCCGGGCCCATCAGGTCAAACTAGAGGCTGACGCTGCGGCGCGCGAGGTGTACCTGCCCGGGGGGCGCCCGCCCCGGCCGGGAGAGATCCTGCGACAGCCCGATCTAGCCCGGTCCCTGCGCAGGGTGGCCCAGGATCCCGGCGACCTGTATCGGGGGGAGCTGGCGCGGCGGTTGGTGGCCTGCTCGGAGGCCGCGGGGGGCCTTTTCACCCTGGAGGACCTGGCATCATACCGGAGCGAGGTCGGGGAACCGCTCGCCACCACCTACCGGGGGGTGACAGTCTGCCAGACCACGTTTCCCTCCCAGGGCTTCATCCTGCTGGAGGAGCTGAACATCCTGGAGGGGTTCGACCTGGCCGGGGTCGATCGGGCGGTTGCCATCCACCTCATGGTTGAGGCCAAGAAGCTGGCCTTCGCTGACCGCCTCCGCTTCGCGGGCGACCCCCGCCACGTGCCCTTTCCCCTCGGACGGCTCCTCAGCAAGGAGTACGCGGCCCGCCGGCGTCAGGAAATCGATCCCGGCCGGGCACGGTCCAGCTGGCTCCCCGCTTCGGGCGAGGGTGAGGGGGATACCACGTACCTGGCCGTGGTGGACGGTCACGGTAACGCCGTCTCCCTGATCCATAGCCTCTCCCTGGCCTTCGGGTCGGGGGTGATGATCCCCGGTACCGGTATCCTGCTCAACAACCGGGCGGGACGGGGATTCAGCCTGCTGGAAGGTCATCCCAACTGTCTGGGGCCGGGTAAGCGCACCGTACATACCCTCAACTGCTTCCTGGCGTTCCGGGACGGCCATCTCTGGCTGGTAGGAGGCACGCCGGGAGGGGATGGCCAGCCCCAGTGGAACATGCAGGTCCTGGTGGCCCTGCTGGATTGGGGGCTGGATCCCGCGGCCGCCGTGGAATTGCCGCGCTGGACGTCTCACCCCGGTACCGATCCCGCTCACTGGGGAGAAGGGGAGGAGCTGCGGGTGGAAAACCGCCTCTCCCCGGGGGTGGTGGAAGAGCTCCAGCGGCTCGGCCACCCCGTGCGCTTGGTGGGGCCGTGGGCGGGCGGAGGAGCCGTTCAACTGATCTGGCGCGATGCCAGTACGCGCGTACTCACGGGCGTGTCCGACCCTCGTGCGGAAGGTCTGGCGCTGGGCATTTAGCCTCACCAGCCGGGCAGCTCGCGGTCGGCCATGAAGTCCTCCAGGAAGGAGGCGACGCGCTCCAGCGCCTTCTCGATGATGGCCCGTCCCAGCTCCAGCGAGGCGCGAGTGGCATCGCCCAGGCATCCGTTTTCGGTGATGGCTGCGAAGGAAAGTGCGGTCTCAGCCCGCCACGGCGAAGCTTCAGCCAGGCCGGGCCGGATGGCGCCCGGAGTCAGGCGGTCTTGCCTGACCACCTGGGGGGCCAGGTACAGGGCCTGGGAAACCTCGCCTTCGCAGGCGTGGCCGTGCAACGGGGATTTGACGTGTTCCCTGATCACGTCGGAGGCCATGGAGGTGAAGGATACCCAGGCGGCCTTGACCCCCAGTTCATCCCGCAGGCGGGCCATGAGCAGGGTGAGGGCCGGCCGGTTGCCGCCGTGGCCGTTGGCGAAGAAGAGTCTGGTGATGCCGTGCTGTTTCAGGCTCCAGGCCACGTCCATCACCACGGCCATGAATGTCTCCGGGCGCAGAGTGATCGTGCCCGGGAACATCATGTGGTGGGTGGAGATACCGAGGTTGATGGGGGTGGTTACCAGGGCGCGCGGGAAGAGCCTGGCGGCCAGCCGGCGGCTAAACTCATAGGCGCGCACGGTGTCGGTGGCGAAGGTCATGTGGGGGCCGTGCTGTTCGGTGGAACCCACCGGCACGATGGCCACCTTGATCCCGGGCAGGTACTCCTTGAGTTCGGTCCAGGTGAGATCGTGCAGCACCAGTGCCTGCTCGCCCGATTGTAAAGCCATTTCCGCAACCTCCTTCACAGGTGTCCTTCCTTGTTCGTGTTAAGCGGGGGCGGGCGTCGTTCCTGCTCCTCCGTCCCTACCGTTTGTGCTATCATGAGGACAGTCGTAACGCGTGCGGAAGGAGGAATACCGGCATGTGCCAGTCGCGGGTGGTTACCTTTCGAGAGGGGCAGGAATACGTGGTCATGGACGACGTGGTGACGGTCCGCCCCGAGGACGGTCACCTTTTTTTGGAGGACCTGTACGGTCAGCAGAAGAGAATCCGTGCCCGCATCCGAGAATTACAGTTGATGGACCATCGCATCATCGTGGAGGAAGAATAACTTCCGGGCGCCGGCTATTTGCCATCGGGGATACGATGCCACGGGGGGCGATGCCGGTGCATGTGCGCGATCTATTTGACCTGAGCGGTCGGGTGGCCCTGGTGACGGGCGGATCCATGGGCCTGGGGAAGCAGATGGCGCGTGGCCTGGCCGAGGCGGGGGCAGACCTGGTCCTCTGCAGCCGTAAGGACGAGAGGTTGCGGGAAGCCGCCCGGGAACTGGGGGAGCTGGGGGTGCGGGTCCTGCCCCTCCCCGGCGACGTGGGCGATCCCGAGGCAGTGCAGCGGGTGGTGGAGGGGGCACTGGCGGCATTCGGCCATCTGGATATCCTGGTCAATGCGGCGGGTCTGGCCTGGGCAGGGCCACCGGAACGCCTTCCCCTTCCGGACTGGGAGAAGGTCCAGCGCACCAACGTCACCGGGACCTTCCTGATGTGCCAGGCGGTGGGCCGGCACATGATCGAGCGCCGGCGGGGAAGCATCATCAATGTGGCTTCCGTGGCCGGCTTGCTGGGTACCGCGGTCCTGGATGCTATCGCATACAACACCAGCAAGGGAGCGGTGATCGCCTTCACGCGGGACCTGGCGGTGAAGTGGGCCGGCTACGGCGTGCGGGTGAACGCTATCGCCCCCGGCTTCTTTCCCACCCACATGACCGACTGGGTGATACGCAACCGCGGACGGGAGATCACAGCGGCCACCCCTCTGGGGCGCCTGGGTGGGGACGATGACCTCAAGGGGGCGGTGGTGTACCTGGCCTCAGAGGCTTCGGCTTACGTCACCGGCCATGTCCTTGTGGTCGATGGAGGGCTGGTTGCCGGCCGCTAGCCGGGCCACCTGCGCCTCGAGGTGTTCCAGCCGGTGCAGGACGGACGCCAGCGCTTCTGCCACCGGGTCGGGCAGGTCGCCGTGCTCGAGGTCAGGCGTGCGCACGGGTTCTCCCTGCCGCCTGACCACCCTGCCCGGGACTCCCACCACCGTGCAGCCCGGGGGCACCGGTCTTATGACCACGGCCCCGGCTCCGATCTTGCTCCCCTGTCCCACCGTGATGTTACCGAGCACTTTGGCCCCGGCCGAAATCATGACGCCATCCTCCACCGTCGGGTGCCGTTTTCCCTTTTCCTTACCGGTACCTCCCAGGGTCACACCCTGGTACATAGTGACGTCGTCACCCACGACGGCGGTTTCCCCGATAACGGTGCCCATGCCGTGGTCGATGAAAACCCGCCTCCCCAGACGGGCACCGGGGTGGATTTCGATCCCGGTGAGGAAACGGGCCAGGTGGGAGATTAGCCGGGCCACCACGTACATCCGGCGGCAGTAGAACCAGTGGGCAATGCGATGGGCCCAGACGGCATGCAGGCCGGGGTAACACAGCAGTACTTCCAGGAGGTTCTTGGCCGCCGGATCGCGGTCGAAAACGGTCCTCACGTCTTCACGCAGGGTCTGCAGCAGACTCATTTCCCGCGCCTCCCGGTACGCAGACCGGCATTGATCTGGCACGCAGATTCCTGCCTGGTCTGGTACGCAGACTCGAGCCCGAAATGAAGACCCTTCCGCCCAGGGGCGGAAGGGTCTTCCGTGGTCCCACCCTGATTGGATCGTGGTCGACGATCCCACTCGAGGTCCGGCCCCGCGTGATCTCCGCCGAGACCAGGGACGGCGCCGGACCCATCCCTCTAACGGGGGTGACCGGCAACGCCTACTCTGTCGTTCGGCGCTGCAGCTCCCGGGCGCACTTCTCCCGTCCCGTCCCGGGCCGCTTCCACCTCGCCGGCCCTCTCTGGGGGCAGGGAACGGGATACTCCTCCCGTTCATCGCCTTTTCTGCTATTCTAATCGGACTCTGCCTGATGTGTCAACGCTGGCCGGGGGGTGGGTCGTAATGGGCGAAGCGGCGGTAGTAAAGCCGGGAAGCGGCCAGGTAGAGGGCGGCCGTGAACAGGTAAGGTACGTCGTATCCCCACCGGGCCATCATCCATCCCGCGCAGGCACTGCTGGCGGCGCGGGCCAGGCTGTCGGCAACGCGCATCAGGCTGGAGGTGGTGCCACGGAGGTCAGGTTCCATGATCTCCATGGAGAAACTGGTCGCCACCGGGCTCGACATGTTCATCAGCGCGTTGCGGAAGAACATGGCGGCTCCCACCAGCCACAGCCACGGCGGGAGCGCGATCATGAGCAAGAAGGGGATGGACGCTACCTGGGTGAGCACCACCGTCCTCACCCGGCCCAGGCGGGGCACCAGGGCGGGGGCGAGTAGCCCCGCCACTGCGGTGGCGCCGTTGCTCAGCGAGAGGATGAGGCCCACCACGGTGGGGGAAGCACCCAGCTTTTCGGACAGGAACACGTTGAAAAACGGTATCACCAGACCGGCGCCGAAGCCGACGAGCATCCAATAGGCGACGAGACCACGCACTTCGGTGCGCGCGGCCATCGCCAGCAGATCCCCCAGCGCGGCCCCCGGTGCCCGCGGGCGGGGGCGCGTTTCCCGGATCATCAGGGCCGGTATGACACTGGCCAGGGTCAGAAGCGAGAAACCCAGCAGAGACAGCCGGAATGCGGATGCCCCTGCCACATCGGGTACTGCCGGAAGGCTGCGGCAGGCTGCCCGCAGCCACGGTCCCGGGTGGGCCCGCACCAGGTCGGGGAGGGCACCCCCCGCCAGGTTCCCTACCATCATGCCTGCGGTCGTGAGGGCGAACTGGATTCCGAAGAACATCTGTCGGTTGCCCGCCCCGGTATTGTCCGCCAGCAGGGGGGCGCCCACCACCCACTGAGCGGTGCCTGCCAGGCCGACCAGGCAGGAAAACAGGAACATGGCCGAAGGCTGCGGGAAGAGGGCCTGGCCCAGCCATCCTGCCGCCACCAGCAAGGTGGACACCAGGATCACCGGTTTTCTCCCGTAGCGGTCGGAAATCATCCCGGCAGGTAAGGCGCCGACGGCACCGGCGATCATGCGTCCCGAGAGGATCAGCCCGAGGAGTTCTTCGCCGTAGCCCAGGCACATGATATAGAGGCCCTGCGTGGTCATGAAGGCACCCATGGCCACGCTGGCCATGCCGCAGGAGACGAGGAACAGGATGGCGTTGCGTTTCACGGGGGCCGGATTCTACGGCAGGCTAAAGGTTTCCTGCTCTGCCCGTGGCCCCGCAGGGGAATGCGGGCCCTCCCTATCCTCCTTACGGCACCGCCCGGAACGCCTTCCCTGGCCGGCCCTGGCAGTACGGCCGCTCAAGGCCGTCAGATGCAGGCGGGCTGCGCAGGAGGCGCATGCTATTGAGGGTCACCAGTACCGCCGTCCCGCTGTCGCTCAGGACCGCCATCCACAGGTCGAGCCTGCCTAGGGCCAGCAGGACCAGGGCTAGCAGCTTCACCAGCACCGCCAGCATGACGTTCTCCCTGATAACCCGCAGGGTCTTCTGGCCCAGGGAGACGGCGTCGGGCAGACTGTTCAGGTCGTCGCCCATCAGGGCCACGTCGGCCGTCTCCAGGGCAGCCTCCGTGGCCGCTGCTCCCATGGCCACGCCCAGGGAAGCGGCCGCCAGGGCGGCAGTGTCGTTCACCCCGTCGCCCACCATCCCCACCTCGCCGTGGCGGGAACGCAATTCCCGCACGGCCTGCACCTTCTGTTCGGGCAGCAACTCGTGGTGCACGGAATCGAGGGTCAGGTCCTGGGCGACTGCCCGCGCGGGTGCCAGGTGGTCCCCCGTGAGCATGGCCAGATGCCGGATACCCATCCTCTTCAGGCGGACCATCGCCTCCCGGGCGCCGGGACGAATGGTATCGGTCACCGCCAGCGCCCCCACCACTTTGCCGTCGCAACCCACCAGCACCACCGTGTAGCCCTTTGCCTGCTGAGCGGCTGCTTCCCGCGCCAGTTCTTCCGGCACCTTCCAGCCCGCGAACAGGCGCACGTTACCAACCAGGCACTCCTCCCCGCCCAGGTGCGCTCGCGCTCCCAGACCGGGGAAGGCCCGGAAACCCTCCACCGGCGAAGGACTTATTCCCATCTCACGGGCTTCCCTCACCAGCGCCCGGGCAATGGGATGCTCGGAAAGGGACTCCACCGCCGCCGCCAGCGCCAGTACCTCCTCTTCCCGGCGATCCGGCCCGGGTATCACCCGAACCAGGCGTGGCGACCCCAGGGTCAGCGTACCGGTCTTGTCGAAGGCCAGCACTCGCAATCGCCCCAGGGTTTCCAGGTAGGCGCCGCCTTTGATCAGGATTCCCCGGCGGGCAGCGGCGGAGATGGCAGCCACGATAGCGGTGGGCGTGGAGATGACCAGGGCGCAGGGGCAGGACACCAGTAAGAGGGCCAGGGCGCGGTATATCCAGGTGTGCCAGGGAGCACCGGTGAGGAGCGGTACCAGGGCCGTGGCGGCTGCGGCCGCTGTCACCGCGGGAGTGTAGTAACGGGCGAACCTGTCCACCAGGCGCTGGGAAGGAGCGCGCGCCGCCTGCGCC
Organism: Bacillota bacterium; assembly: GCA_040757085.1. Taxonomy (NCBI): domain Bacteria; kingdom Bacillati; phylum Bacillota; species Bacillota bacterium. The sequence continues at coordinate 61,321 of JBFLXJ010000009.1, forward strand.
TCCTCAACCAGCCGGATCACGCGGGCCAGGGTGCTGTCCCGAGCGGGACGGCTGACCCGGACTTCCAGGGATCCCTCCCGGTTGATGCTGCCCGCGTACACGCTGTCACCCGGCCCCTTGGGAACGGGGAAGGGTTCCCCCGTGATGGCTGCTTCGTCCAGGGCAGAGCTCCCCGCCACCACCTGGCCGTCGGCAGGAGCCCGGTCACCGGGCCGGAGCAGGAACACATCACCCGGCACCAGATCCTCCGCCGGTACCTCCACTTCGGCACCTCCCCGCCGTACCCGGGCAAGACGGGGGGCGGAATCCAGGAGTGTTTCCAGGGAACGGCGGTTGCGCTCGGATACCAGTTCTTCCAGGCCCTCCCCCAAGGCAAAGAGCAGCATCACCAGGGCCGCTTCTGCCCACTCGCCGATGAAGGGGGCTGCCGCCGCCGCTATGGTCACCAGGGACTCGATGTCGAAGCAGCCCCGTATGATCCCCCGGATGCCGCGTTTGAGGATCGGCCATCCGGAGAGGACGAGGGACAACGCCAGGGTTGCCCGGCCCGCCAAAGCGTGGCCGCGCACCTCGAGCAACCAGCCCACAACGAGCAACCCGGCGGCCAGACCCGCCCGGCACAGCATTAAGGGCCGCTCCCCTTTTTGACAGCCCGGGGTGCATCCGGGGCGATGGTCACCATGGCAGTGGGCCACCTTGCCTGCCCCCGGTCAATCGTGTTCCACGTGGGCCATGCCCTGACTCACTATGGCCGTCACGTGTTCGTCATCCAGGGAATAAAAAACCCTCCTTCCCTGGCGGCGGTACTTGACCAGCCGCAACGCCCGCAACAGGCGGAGGTGATAGGAAACCGCCTGCAGGCTGAGTCCCACCAGGGCCGCCAGGTCGCAAACGCACATTTCTTCCTGGGAGAGGGCGTAGACGATCTTGACCCGGGTGGGGTCGCCCAGGGCGGAAAAGACTTCCGCCAGTTCTTCCATGCGGTGCAACCGCTTGCGCAGCCGGCGCACCCTGGCCGGGTCGTAGGCGAAAACGTCGCAAGTGTCCCGTTCTGCCTCGTGCTGAACTCTCTTTTTGACCGGCATCTCTGCACCTCGCCGACGTGCTGCACGCTCATGCCTCCCGCAGTGGCGGGGAGGACTCCACACTTCCATAACTATTTTAGCATCTCGCAGGCATTATAGGCTCCCGCAAGGGTAACGGTCAAGAGGAGGGGAGGAGGCAGGTATGTTGACTGGGGCGTTCTAGTGTGATAGGTTATGGCGTGTCAGCTTAAGACAGCAGGTGGCCGGTTTGCCCGGCCCTAAGGGCCCTTTGGGACGCCTGCCGAGGCTGAGGGTTGGATGAAAGATGTTGCCGGTATCATGCCGGCATGTGGTCTTTCGTGGGCCCTCGCCCGGTGGCGGGGGTCCACCGGTTTTATCCGGAGATGGGGTATTGCGGGCCGGCATGGCCGCAGTAGCGGTGGCTGGAAGGGGGGAGACGATTGCCGAAGCCGGAGAAAGTGGAGACCGTCGCGCATCTCAAGGAGAAACTGGCCCGGTCCCGGGGAGCGGTACTGGCCGATTACCGGGGACTCGACGTGGCCGGCATGGCCGAACTCCGCAGGCGGTTCCGGGCGGCCGGGGTGGAGTACCGGGTGGTGCGCAACAATCTCCTCCGCCTGGCCGCCCACCAGGTGGGTGTGCCCGACCTGGACCCTTACCTGGAGGGACCGACGGCGGTGGCCTTCGCTTATGAGGACCCGGTGGTGGCAGCCCGGGTGCTGCAGGGGTTCATCCGCGAGTTCAGGCTACCGGTGGTCAAGGGTGCGTGGGTGGAAGGACAGGTCATAGACGCCGAAGGCGTGGCCAGGCTGGCCGAGTTGCCCGCCCGCGAGGTCTTGCTGGCCCGGGTGCTGGGTGGTGTGCAGGCGCCTCTGGCAGGGATGGCGGGGTGCCTGGCCGGGCTCTTGCGCGGGGTGGTTACCGTACTGGATGCCGTGCGGCGCCAAAAGGAGGAAGCCGCAGCGTAACGTACTTCCTTTGAGGAGGGAATGCCATGTCCAAGGTTGAGCAGGTGCTGGAGATCGTCAAGGGGATGACCGTTCTGGAGCTGGCCGAACTGGTGAAGGCCTTCGAGAAGGAATTCGGGGTAAGTGCAGCTGCGCCGGTTGCGGTGGCTGCGCCTGTCGCGGGGCCGGTAGCGGCACCGGCGGCCGCGGCCCCTGAGGAGGAAGAGAAGACCGAGTTCGACGTCATCCTGAAGTCGTATGGCGAGAACAAGCTCCAGGTCATCAAGGTGGTGCGCGAACTCACCGGTCTGGGGCTCAAGGAGGCCAAGGACCTGGTGGACGCTGTCCCCAAGCCCATCAAGGAGAAAGTGAGCAAGGAAGAAGCCGAAGCCGTCAAGAAGAAGCTTACCGACGTGGGAGCCGAAGTCGAGATCAAGTGAGGTGGTGGGTCCGGGACCGGTGCGGGGGAGGCCGAACCGGCCCCGGACCGCCTATTGACGGGGTGCTCGGGCTGTGGTACACTGGCAGGGTGCCACCGCTGCGTTTCCACGGGCGGCCAGGAATAATCCTTACGGTTTGGAGCTAAAATAAGTTGGCAATGGTTATCGCTTGTGAGCACAGCTAGTGTTCGCCCAAAGGCGAAGCCCCGGTGGGCTTTGCTTTTGGCGTTTTTCGTCGGGATCGAGCGGAAAAACCGGATGGGAGCGTGAAAGTGCATGGCCCTGGCCCTGCAGGCGGGTTGCCGGCAAAGGCGCAACTTTGGGCGCATCTCCGAGGTGCTGGAGATCCCCAACCTGATCGAGATCCAGAGGAGATCGTACGACTGGTTTGTTCGCGAAGGGTTGCGTGAACTCCTGCGTGATATCTCGCCCATCCAGGATTTCACGGGCAACCTGGTCCTGGAATTCCTGGATCCCGAGTTGGGGAAGCCCAAGTACACGGTCGAAGAGTGCAAGGAGAGGGATGTCACCTACGCGGCTCCCCTCAAGGTGAAGGTCCGGCTCATCAACAAGGACACGGGCGAAGTTAAGGAGCAGCACGTGTTCATGGGGGATTTCCCCCTCATGACCGAACAGGGGACCTTCATCATCAACGGGGCGGAGCGGGTAGTGGTGAGCCAGTTGGTGCGCTCGCCCGGCGCCTACTTCTCGTCGCAACCGGATCCCGTGTCGGGGGTTACCCTCTACTACGCTACCATCATCCCCAACCGGGGGGCGTGGTTGGAGTTCGAGACCGACTCCTCCGAGGTGGTGTGGGTGCGAGTGGATCGCACCCGCAAGCTGCCGGCTACCGTGCTGCTGCGCGCACTGGGGTATTCGAGTGATAACGACATCCTCGAGCTCTACGGGGACGACCCCCGCATCAAGAACACCCTTGAGCGGGACAGCACCAGGTCTGCCGATGAGGCCCTCATCGAAATATACAAGCGCCTGCGACCCGGTGAGCCTCCGACGGTGGAGTCGGCCCGTACCCTGCTGGATTCATTGTTCTTCGAGTCGCGCCGGTACGACCTCGCCACCGTCGGTCGTTACAAGCTGAACAAGAAGCTTTCCCTGCGGCGGCGCCTGGTGGGCACCCTGGCCGCGGGCAGGGTGATCGATCCCCGCACCGGTGAGGTACTGGCCGAGCCGGGCAGTGTGATCGACCGCCGCCTGGCGGAGAGGATCGACGCCGCCGGCATCTCCCGCCTCAAGGTGCGCCTTCCCGACGGGGAAGTAATACCCGTCCTGGCCAATGGTGCACCAGAGCTGGGGGTGAAGACCGTCACCAAGGAAGACATCGTGGCGGTGGTATCGTACCTCCTCAACCTGTTCCGCGGCCTGGGCTCGGTGGACGACATCGACCACCTGGGGAACCGGCGCCTGCGCTGCGTGGGGGAGCTCTTGCAGAACCAGTTCCGCATCGGGCTGGCCCGCATGGAGCGCGTGGTCAAAGAGCGCATGACCATCCAGGACGTGGAGTCGGTGACCCCGCAGGTGCTCATCAACATCCGCCCCGTGACGGCGGCGGTGCGGGAGTTCTTCGGGTCGAGCCAGTTGTCCCAGTTCATGGACCAGACCAACCCCCTGGCCGAGCTCACCCACAAGCGGCGGTTGTCGGCCCTTGGGCCGGGGGGGCTCTCCCGGGAGCGGGCCGGGTTCGAGGTGCGGGACGTGCACCACTCCCACTACGGCCGCATGTGCCCCATCGAGACCCCTGAAGGCCCCAACATCGGCCTGATCAGCTCCCTGGCCACCTACGCGCGGGTAAATCCCTTCGGGTTCATCGAGGCCCCTTACCGCAAGGTGGATAAGGACCAGGGGCGGGTGACGGACGAGGTGGTGTACCTGAGCGCCGATGAGGAAGACGAGTGCGTCATCGCTCAGGCCAACGCCCCTGTGGATGCTGAGGGCCGCCTGATCGGGCCGCGGGTGGTCGCCCGTTACCGCGGTGACGTGGTGTACGTGCCTCCCACCGAAGTTGATTACATGGATGTGTCGCCCAAGCAGATCGTGTCCGTGGCCACCGCCCTCATCCCCTTCCTGGAGCACGACGACGCCAACCGGGCACTCATGGGGTCCAACATGCAGCGGCAGGCGGTGCCGCTCCTGCGCGCGGAAGCGCCCCTGGTGGGCACGGGGCTGGAGTTCCGGGCTGCCTGCGACTCGGGCGTGGTACTGCTGGCTCCCGAGGACGGGGTGGTGGAGTCGGTCACTGCCACGGAGATCAAGGTGAGGTACGATTCCGGGCGGACGGTCACCCACCGGCTCATGAAGTTCGCCCGCTCCAACCAGGGTACCTGTATGAACCAGCGCCCGGTGGTGGTGAAGGGCCAGCGGGTGCGCAAGAGGGACGTCCTCGCCGACGGGCCCTCCACCGACATGGGGGAACTGGCTCTGGGCAGGAACGTCCTGGTGGCATTCATGCCCTGGGAAGGATACAACTACGAGGACGCCATCCTGATCTCGGAGGAACTGGTGCAGGATGACGTCTACACTTCCATCCACATCGAGGAGTACGAGTGCGACGCCCGGGATACCAAGCTGGGGCCGGAAGAGATTACCCGGGAAATCCCCAACGTGGGTGAGGATGTGCTCAAGGACCTGGACGAAAGGGGCATCATCCGCATCGGGGCAGAGGTGCGGCCGGGTGATATTCTGGTAGGCAAGGTGACCCCCAAGGGCGAGACCGAACTCACGGCGGAGGAGCGGCTGCTGCGGGCCATATTCGGGGAGAAGGCCCGGGAAGTGCGGGATACCTCCCTGCGGGTTCCCCACGGTGAGTCCGGTGTGGTGGTGGATGTCAAGGTGTTCTCGCGGGAGAGGGGAGACGAACTCCCTCCCGGAGTGAATCAACTGGTGCGGGTCTACGTGGCCCAGAAGCGTAAGATCTCGGTGGGCGACAAGATGGCGGGGCGGCATGGAAATAAGGGCGTTATCGCCCGCATCCTGCCCCGGGAAGACATGCCGTTCTTGCCCGACGGAACGCCGGTACAGATCGTGCTTAACCCCCTCGGGGTACCTTCCCGTATGAACCTGGGGCAGATCCTGGAGACTCACCTGGGCTGGGCGGCGCGGGCTCTGGGCCTGCACGTGGCCTCCCCCGTCTTCGACGGTGCCCGGGAAGAGGAGATCCTGGACCTGCTCGAGCAGGCGGGTCTGCCCCGCTCAGGTAAGATTACGCTGCGCGATGGACGGACGGGTCAGCCTTTTGACCAGGACGTCTGTGTCGGCTACCTGTACATGATGAAGCTGGCCCACCTGGTGGATGACAAGATCCATGCCCGCTCTACCGGCCCGTACTCCCTGGTTACCCAGCAGCCCCTGGGCGGTAAGGCCCAGTTCGGCGGGCAGCGGTTCGGAGAGATGGAAGTGTGGGCCCTGGAAGCCTACGGCGCCGCCTACACCCTCCAGGAATTGCTCACCGTCAAGTCGGACGACGTGCTGGGTCGCGTGCGCACCTACGAGGCCATCGTGAAGGGTGAGAACGTGCCCGAGCCCGGCGTGCCGGAGTCCTTCAAGGTGCTCATCAAGGAACTGCAGAGCCTGGCCCTGGACGTGCGGGTGCTGGATGAGGAAGGGCGGGAGATCGAGCTCAAGGAAGTGGAGGATGAGGTGGAGGCTCGCCCGGCGGCCCGGCGCCTGGAGCGTGAGCTAGCGGGACCGGCGGCGGAGGCAGGCGAGCTGGGGGAAGAGACGGTGTACGCCGAGGCGGATGAAGAGCTGCGGGAGGCCGAACCCCTGGAGGCTGAGGCCTTCGATGAGGTGCCGGCTTCTCTGGCCTCCGCCGGACGCGTGGTAGCCTCGGGTGGTGACGGCGGTCACCCCGAGAGCCTGGAGGAACTGCGCGCGGCGGAGGACGAGGACGAAATGGACGAGGAATGACGCGAAGGGAGCGAGCGCGTTGCTGGACGTGAACTTCTTCGATTCCATCCGCATCGGGCTGGCCTCTCCTGACCAGATCCGGGCCTGGTCTCGGGGCGAGGTGAAGAAACCCGAGACCATCAACTACCGCACGCTCAAGCCAGAGCGGGACGGGTTGTTTTGCGAGCGCATCTTCGGCCCCACCCGCGACTGGGAGTGCCACTGCGGCAAGTACAAGCGGGTTCGGTACAAGGGCGTGATTTGCGATCGCTGCGGCGTGGAGGTGACCAGGGCCAAGGTGCGCCGCGAGCGCATGGGCCACATCGAACTGGCCGCTCCGGTATCGCACATCTGGTACTTTAAGGGTATCCCCAGCCGCATGGGACTGCTTCTGGACATTTCCCCGCGGGCGCTCGAGAAGGTGCTTTATTTTGCCGCCTACATCGTCACCGATCCCGGCACCACGCCCCTTCTGGAGAAGCAGCTCCTCACGGAAGCCGAGTACCGGGAAGCGCGGGAAAAATACGGGCACAACTTCGAGGCCCGCATGGGAGCGGAGGCCATCAAGAAGCTGCTGGAGCAGATCGACCTGGACGAACTGGCAGCCGAGCTGCGGCAGGAAGTGGCCACCGCTACCGGGCAGCGCAAGGTGCGGGCCATCCGTCGCCTGGAGGTGGTGGAGGCATTCCGCAAGTCTGGCAACCGCCCCGAGTGGATGATCCTGGAGGCGATACCCGTCATCCCGCCGGAACTTCGCCCCATGGTGCAACTGGACGGCGGGCGCTTTGCCACCTCCGACCTCAACGATCTCTACCGGCGGGTGATCAACCGGAACAACCGCTTGAAGAGGCTGCTGGACCTGGGGGCTCCCGACATCATCGTGCGCAACGAGAAGCGCATGTTGCAGGAAGCGGTGGATGCCCTCATCGACAACGGCCGGCGGGGGCGGCCGGTCACCGGTCCCGGCAACCGTCCCCTCAAGTCCCTCTCGGACATGCTCAAGGGCAAGCAGGGGCGGTTCCGCCAGAACCTGCTGGGCAAGCGGGTGGACTACTCAGGTCGTTCCGTGATTGTAGTGGGCCCGCGCCTTAAGCTGTACCAGTGCGGGTTGCCCAAGGAAATGGCTCTTGAGCTGTTCAAGCCCTTCGTGATGAAGAGGCTGGTGAAAGACGGACTCGCTCACAACATCAAGAGCGCCAAGCGCATGGTGGAGCGGGCACGGCCGGAAGTGTGGGACGTGCTTGAGGATATCATCAAAGAGCACCCGGTGCTCCTCAACCGGGCCCCTACCCTCCACCGGCTAGGCATCCAGGCTTTCGAGCCGGTGCTGGTGGAAGGGCGGGCAATCCAGATCCACCCCCTGGTGTGCACGGCTTACAACGCCGACTTCGACGGCGACCAGATGGCGGTGCACGTGCCCCTTTCCGCGGAGGCCCAGGCCGAGGCCCGCATCCTCATGCTGTCGGTGAACAACCTGCTCAACCCCAAGGATGGGTCTCCGGTGGTCACCCCCACCCAGGACATGGTCTTGGGGTCGTACTGGCTTACCCTGGAAAGAGAAGGGGACAAGGGCGAGGGCCGGGTGTTCGCCTCGGTGGAAGAAGCCATCATGGCCCACGAACTGGGATACCTGGGGCTGCATGCCCGCATCCAGGTGCGCATCGGCGGCCAGCGGGTTTCCACCACCCTCGGGCGGCTTCTCTTCTGCGAGAAGTTGCCCAAGGAGATGCGGCCCCGCTATTACGACCGGGTGATAGACCGCAAGGTGCTGGGTGAAATCGTGGCCGAGTGCTACCAGCAGTACGGCAACACCCGCACCGCCGAGGTGCTGGACGGCATCAAGGACCTGGCCTTTTCCGCTGCCACCCGGGCCGGCATCACCATCGCCGTCGGTGACGTGACGATGCCGCCCAACAAGGCGGAACTCCTCGAAGAGGGCCAGCGCGAGGTGGATAAGGTAGAGGAGCAGTATCGCCGGGGCCTCATATCAGACGGGGAGCGCTATCACAAGGTCATCGACATCTGGGAGCGCACCAAGGATAAGGTGACGCAGGCTCAGCTTGATAACATGGATAAGTTCAACCCTGTGTTTATGATGGCCCACTCCGGCGCCCGCGGCAACGTGCAGCAGATGTCCCAGCTCGGCGGCATGCGTGGGGTGATGGTTGACCCCACCGGTCGGGTCATCGAGGTCCCCGTGCGGTCTTCCTTCCGCGAGGGACTGACCGTGCTGGAGTACTTCACTTCCACGCACGGGGCCCGCAAGGGACTGGCCGACACCGCCCTGCGCACGGCGGACTCCGGATATCTCACCAGGCGCCTGGTGGATGTGTCCCAGGACGTGATCGTGCGCGAAGAAGATTGTGGAACCGAGGACGGCATCCTGATCGACGTGCCCGCAGGGGAACCCCTGGAGAGCGTGCGTGCTCGCGTGGTTGGGCGCTGCGCCCTGGAGGACATCGTCCACCCCGGGACGGGTGAGGTGCTGGTGCGGGCGAACCAGGAGATCAGGGAAGCGGATTTCGCCCGCCTGGCGGAGGCCGGTATCACCGCGGTCAAGATCCGCTCCGTGCTCACGTGCAAGACTCGCCACGGCGTGTGCGTGCGGTGTTACGGGCGCAACCTGGCCACCGGATTCCTGGTGGAGCCCGGCGAGGCGGTGGGCATCATTGCTGCTCAGTCCATCGGTGAGCCCGGCACCCAGCTCACCATGCGCACCTTCCACATCGGTGGAGTGGCGGCCGAGGATATCACCCAGGGTCTGCCCCGTGTGGAGGAACTGTTCGAGGCACGGCGGCCCAAAGGGCAGGCGCTCATCGCTGAGGTAGGCGGCACGGTGCGCATCAGTGAAGGCAAGAACCGGCGGGAAGTGGAGGTCGTGTCCGGGGACGGGGAAGTGCTGGCCACCTACAGCATCCCCTACGGTAGCCGCCTGAAGGTGCAGAACGGTGATCGGGTGGAGCCCGGGGACGAGCTGACGGAGGGCTCCATCAATCCTCACGACCTGCTGCGGGTCAAGGGCCTGCGCGCAGTGGAGCAGTACCTGCTTTCCGAGGTACAGCGGGTTTACCGCATGCAGGGGGTGGACATCAACGACAAGCACATCGAGATCATCATCCGGCAGATGCTGCGTCGCGTGCGGGTAGAAGACCCGGGCGACACCGACCTCCTGCACGGCCAGTTCGTGGACATCTGGGAGTTCGAGGCCGAGAACGCGCGCGTGCTGGAGGAAGGCGGCCAGCCCGCCGTGGCCAGGCCCGTATTGCTGGGCATCACCAAGGCCTCCCTGGCTACCGACTCCTTCCTGGCGGCAGCTTCTTTCCAGGAGACTACGCGGGTCCTCACCGAAGCCGCTATCAAGGGCAAGCAGGATCCTCTCATCGGGCTGAAGGAGAATGTGATCATAGGGAAGCTCATCCCGGCGGGCACGGGCATGACCCGTTACCGCCGCCTGGAGGTGGTCAAGCTGGCCCAGCCTCCCGTGTTGCCTCAGGAACAGGCTGCTGAGGCCTGGGCTCCGGAAGAGGGGGAGGCCGATTGGGTGGAAGAACTTGAAGCGGAAGGCGAAGCCGGCTCGGATTGACACTCCGGTAGGTCGGTGCTAAAATCACAAAGTGTGCTCCAGGAGGGTTAGGGCTTGAGCCTGGACGATTTGAAGGCGGCCCGGAGGCGCACGGTGGGTACCAGGCAGACCCTGCGGGCCGTGGAAAAAGGAAATGTGGTGTGTGTATTCGTGGCCAGGGATGCCGAAGAACGCGTGGTGTCTGACCTGGTCAGGATGTGTCAGGATAAGGGCACCCCGGTGGAGTGGGTCGATTCCATGGCCCTCCTGGGGAAGGCATGTGGAATACAGGTGGGGGCGGCTTCTGCTGCCATCCTGAGGTAGGAAGAAGGTGATGGAGTGCCCACGTTCAATCAACTGGTGAGGTTGGGGAGGCAAACTCCCCGGCGTAAGTCCAAGTCGCCTGCCCTGCAGGGGAATCCCCAGAAGCGGGGCGTGTGCACACGTGTAGGCACGGTGACTCCCAAGAAACCCAACTCCGCCCTCCGCAAGATCGCCCGCGTGCGGCTTTCCAACGGGGTGGAGGTAACCGCTTATATCCCCGGCATCGGTCACAACCTGCAGGAGCACTCGGTGGTGCTGGTGCGGGGAGGCCGTGTCAAGGACCTGCCCGGCGTGCGCTATCACATCATCCGAGGCACTCTCGATGCCGCCGGGGTGCAAAAGCGCATGCAGGGTCGCTCCAAGTACGGGGCCAAGCGGCCCAAGAAGTAGGGGGAGGGAGCAGCATGCCCAGACGAGGAAGTGTACCACGACGGGCTGTGGCCCCTGACCCGGTGTACGGGAGCGAAATGGTCGCTCGTCTCATCAACAAGGTGATGTGGGACGGCAAGAAATCCCTGGCCGAGAGCATCGTGTACCGGGCCTTCGACATCGTGGCCAAGAAGTCGGGTCGGGATCCCCTGGATGTGTTCGAACAGGCGCTCAAGAACGCCATGCCCACCCTGGAGGTGCGGCCGCGCCGGGTTGGCGGTGCCACCTACCAGGTTCCCATCGAGGTTAGGCCGGAGCGACGCGTGTCACTGGGCATGCGCTGGCTGGTGCAGTACGCCAGGGAGCGCAACGAGCGCACCATGGTGGAGCGCCTGGCGGGGGAGATCCTGGATGCCGCCGCAGGTCAGGGAGGGGCTGTGAAGAAGAGGGAAGACACGCACCGCATGGCCGAGGCCAACCGTGCCTTCGCCCACTACCGCTGGTAGCGGATAAGGGGGACGGATCCGCAGACGCGCTGCGGTGTGATGACGAACAGAAAGGGGGGATGGAGATGCCCAGGGAATATCCGCTGGAAAAGACGCGCAACATTGGAATAGCAGCTCACATCGACGCCGGTAAGACCACCACCACCGAGCGCATCCTGTTCTACACCGGCAGGGTGCACCGCATGGGCGAGGTGGACGAAGGGTCCGCCACCATGGACTGGATGGTGCAGGAACAGGAGCGGGGCATCACCATCACCTCCGCAGCCACTACCTGCTTCTGGAAGGGCCACCGCATAAATATCATAGACACGCCCGGCCACGTGGATTTCACCGTGGAAGTCGAGCGTTCGCTGCGGGTACTGGACGGGGTAATCGCCATCTTCTGCGCCAAGGGAGGAGTGGAGCCCCAGTCGGAAACGGTGTGGCGGCAGGCCGACCGCTATGGGGTGCCGCGCATCGCTTACGTCAACAAGATGGACACCGTGGGGGCCGACTTCTTCCGGGTGGTGGAAGAAATTCGCACCCGCCTGGGGGCGCACCCGGTGCCCGTGCAGGTGCCCATCGGGGTAGAGGATAGCTTCCAGGGCGTGGTTGACCTGATCACGGAAGAGGCTATCGTGTACGTGGACGAGTTGGGAACCCAGAGCGAGGTGACGACGGTTCCTCCCGAACTCGCCGAGCAGGTGAGCACCTGGCGGGAGAAGCTGCTGGAGGCTTGCTGTGACTTCGATGAAGAGATTCTCGCCCGCTACCTGGAGGGAGAACCGGTAGCACCGGACCAGATCAGGGGGGCTTTACGGCGCGGTACCCTGGCGAACCGGATAGTGCCCGTCCTGTGCGGGGCCTCTTACCGGAACAAGGGCGTGCAACCCCTGCTGGACGCGGTCGTGTACTATCTGCCCTCCCCTCTGGATGTCCCGGCCGTACGTGGTGTCAATCCCCACACCGGTGAAGAGGAAGAGCGTGCGGTCAGTGATGATGCTCCCCTCTGTGCCCTGGCGTTCAAGGTGATGGCCGACCCCCACGTGGGTAAGCTCACGTTCCTGCGCATATACTCGGGCACCCTGAGCGCGGGCTCCTACGTGTACAACGCCACCCGGGGTGTCAAGGAGCGAGTGGGCCGGGTGCTGTACATGCACGCCAATCACCGGGAGGATGCGCGCCTGGCCTATGCGGGGGACATTGCCGCGGCCGTGGGACTGAAGGAGACCGGCACGGGAGACACCCTCTGCCCGGAAGAGCATCCCCTGGTGCTGGAACCCATGACCTTTCCCGAGCCCGTCATCTCGGTGGCCATCGAGCCCCGTACCCGGGCCGACCAGGACCGCCTGGGGATGTCCCTGGCCCGGCTATCCGAGGAGGATCCCACCTTCCGGGTGCGGGTCGACCCCGAGACAGGTCAGACCCTCATCTCGGGCATGGGCGAGTTGCACCTGGAGATAATCGTGGACCGCCTCCTGCGGGAGTTCAAGGTAGAGGCCAACGTGGGCCGTCCCCAGGTGGCGTACAAGGAGAGCATCACCGCCGCCGCCGAGGCGGAAGGGAAGTGGATCAAGCAAACCGGAGGTCGGGGCCAGTACGGGCACGTGTGGCTGCGGCTGGAGCCCCTGGCCCGCGGGGCGGGTTTCGTCTTCGAGGATCGCATCGTGGGCGGCGTGGTGCCGCGGGAGTTCATCCCGGCGGTGGAGGCGGGCGTGCGGGAAGCCATGGCCAGCGGCGTGCTGGCCGGCTACCCGGTGATCGACGTGCGGGTGACCCTGTTCGATGGGTCCTACCACGAGGTTGATTCATCCGAGGTGGCGTTCAAGCTGGCGGCGGCGCAGGCTTTCCGCTCCGCGGCGGAAAAGGCTGCCCCCGTCCTGCTGGAGCCGGTGATGAGGGTGGAGGTGGTGGTCCCAGAGGCGTACATGGGGGATGTAATGGGAGACCTGTCGGCCCGCAGGGGCCACATCGAGGGTTTGGAGTCCCGGGGTAACGTGCAGGTGATCCGGGGAACGGTCCCGCTGGCGGAGATGTTCGGTTACGCTACAGACCTGAGGTCCCTCACCCAGGGCAGGGGAACGTACACCATGCAGTTCGACTCCTACCAACCTGTTCCTGCCCAGGTGCTGGAGGGCATACTGGCGCGGTCAGGATACCGCAGCCGAGTGTAAAGGGGGAAGATATCTTTGGGTAAGAAGAAGTTCGAACGCACCAAGCCCCACGTGAACGTGGGGACCATCGGGCACATCGACCACGGCAAGACCACACTCACTGCAGCCATCACCAAGGTGCTCTCCCAGAACGGCCTGGCAGATTATGTGCCCTTCGAGATGATCGATAAGGCGCCGGAGGAGAAGGCCCGCGGCATCACCATCAACACCGCCCACGTGGAATACGAGACGCCCAAGCGGCACTATGCCCACGTGGACTGCCCGGGCCACGCCGACTACATCAAGAACATGATCACCGGTGCCGCCCAGATGGACGGGGCCATCCTGGTGGTTTCCGCCCCGGATGGGCCCATGCCCCAGACCAGGGAACACGTCCTGCTGGCCCGCCAGGTGGAGGTTCCCTCCATGGTCGTGTTCCTCAACAAGGTGGACATGGTGGATGACCCCGAGATCCTCGAGTTGTCCGAGCTGGAAGTAAGGGAGGTACTCAGCAAGTACAATTTCCCCGGCGACGATACCCCGGTGGTCAAGGGGTCGGCACTCAGGGCGCTCGAGTGCGGGTGCGGCAAGCGGGAATGCCAGTGGTGCGGCAAGATCTGGGAGCTTATGGATGCGGTTGATGAGTTCATCCCGACCCCCGTGCGCGAGGTCGACAAGCCCTTCCTCATGCCGGTGGAGGACGTGTTCTCCATCACCGGACGCGGCACTGTGGCCACGGGCCGGGTCGAGCGGGGCAGGATCAAGGTGGGCGACGAGGTGGAAATTGTTGGCTTTGCCGACCGGCCGCGCAAGACGGTGGCCACCGGTGTAGAGATGTTCCGCAAGACCCTGGACGAGGCTGTGGCCGGCGACAACATCGGGGTGCTGCTGCGGGGTATTGACAAGGACGAGGTAGAGCGTGGCCACGTGTTGGCCAAGCCCGGCTCCATCAAGCCGCACACCCGTTTCTCGGCCGAAGTGTACGTGCTCACCAAGGAGGAAGGTGGCCGCCACACCCCCTTCTTCCCCGGATACCGGCCCCAGTTCTACTTCCGCACCACCGATGTGACCGGCACCATCAAGCTCCCCGAGGGTGTGGAGATGGTCATGCCCGGAGACAACATCAACATGGAAGTGGAACTCATCACCCCCATCGCCATCGAGAGCGGGCTGCGCTTCGCGATCCGTGAGGGTGGACGCACGGTGGGGGCCGGAGTAGTGACGGGCATCCACGAGTGAGGAGGGGCGGCATGCCCGGTCAGAAGATACGCATCAAGCTACGGGCTTTCGATCACAAGATACTGGACCAGTCGGCGGAACGCATCGTGGACACGGCGCGGCGGACGGGGGCCAGGGTTTCTGGCCCCATCCCCCTGCCCACCGAGCGCAAGGTGTTTACCGTGCTGGTGGCTCCCAACGGGGAAAAGGATCATCGGGAACAGTTCGAGATGCGCACCCACAGGCGCCTCATCGATATCCTGGAACCCAACCAGCGCACGGTGGACGCCCTCATGCGCCTGGATCTCCCCGCCGGCGTAGACATCGAGATCAGGCAGTAGGCGGGGGTGGTGATGGTGAAGGGGATCCTGGGCAGGAAGCTGGGTATGACCCAGGTGTTCGACGACGCCGGCCGGGCGGTGCCCGTGACCGTGGTGAAAGCCGGGCCGTGCGTGGTGGTGCAAAGGCGCACTCCCGCTAAAGATGGGTACAGTGCCGTGCAGCTGGGGTTCGACGAAGTGAAGGAAGGCCGCCTCAACCGGCCCCGCCGGGGACACCTGGCGCGGGCGGGGGTGCGACCGGTGCGCGTGCTGCGGGAAATCCGGGTGGAAGATCCCGATTCCTACCGGGTCGGCCAGGAACTGAAGGTGGACATGTTCAAGCCCGGTGACCGGGTGGACGTGACCGGCATCAGCAAGGGAAAGGGGTTTGCGGGCGGCGTCAAGCGCTGGGGGTTTGCCCGCGGACCCATGGCCCACGGCTCCAAGTACCATCGCAGCCCGGGTAGCCTGGCCACCGGCGGGCGCATGTCGGGCGGGGGCGGGCGGGTATTCCCGGGGCGTAAAATGCCCGGGCACCTGGGCGCCGAGAGGGTAACGGTACAGAACCTGCGCGTGGAACGCGTCGATCCCGAGCACGACCTGCTGCTTTTGCGGGGGGCGGTGCCGGGGCCCCGTGGGGGCCTGGTGATCGTACGCAGCGCCATCAAGGGGTAGGATCGACCATGCCACAGGTACCAGTCGTGAATCCCGACGGGCAACAGGTAGGAGAAATGGAGGTGGCCGAGCGTGTCTTCGGCCAGGAGCCGAACGAGCACCTGATGCACAGTGCGGTGGTGGCCCACCTGGCCCGGAGCCGGGTGGGAACGGCATCCACGCTCACCCGGGCCGAGGTCTCCGGTGGCGGGCGTAAGCCCTGGCGGCAAAAGGGTACCGGCCGGGCACGCCACGGCAGCATCAGGTCTCCCCTCTGGAGAAAGGGAGGCGTGGTGTTCGGCCCCAAGCCCCGTGATTACGGGTTCTCTATCCCGGTAAAGGCGCGCCGGCAAGCCCTGCGCAGTGCCCTCTCCGTCCGGGCGCGGCAGGGAGCCATCAAGGTGGTGCAGGGACTCGTGCTGGAAGCGCCCAGGACGCGGATGCTGGCTGGGATCCTGGAGAAGCTGGGGGCGACCCGCTCCACCCTGATCGTGACTGCTACCCGGGACCGCAATCTGGAGCTCTCGGCGCGCAACATCCCCGGGGTGGACACGGCCCTGGCTCACGAACTGCACGCGTACCAGGTGCTCGATCACGATCTGCTCCTGTTTACCCCGGAGGCGATGGCCCGGGTGGAGGAGGTCCTATCGTGACGGACGTCCACGACGTCATCATCCGTCCCATAATCTCGGAGAAATCCAATGCCCTCATGGGTCAGGGTAAGTATACCTTCGTGGTGCACCCTCGCGCCACCAAGGTACAGATCCGGCAGGCGGTAGAAGAGCTGTTCCGGGTAAAGGTGCGTTCGGTGAACACGTGCCGCTATCGGGGCAAGCCCCGCCGCTTCGGTGTACACCGGGGCCGGACTCCGGCCTGGAAGAAGGCTGTGGTCACCCTGGCTCCGGGGGAGAAGATCCAGTTCTTCGAGGGCATGTAGGAATGGAGGTCTGGGTTCATGCCCGTCAGGGGCTTTAAACCTACCTCGCCTGGACGCCGGCAGATGACGGTGCTGGCGTTCGACGAGATCACGAAGAAGGAACCGGAAAAATCCTTGCTCAGGCGCCTGGTGAGGAAGGCGGGGCGCAACTTCCAGGGGCGCATCACGGTGCGCCACCGGGGTGGAGGGCACAAGCGCTTTTACCGGGTGGTTGACTTCCGCCGGGACAAAGAGGGCGTGCCCGCCCGGGTGGCGGCCATCGAGTACGATCCCAACCGGTCTGCCCACATCGCCCTCCTGCACTACGCCGATGGCGAGAAGCGGTATGTGCTGGCTCCCGTCGGCCTCAAGGTGGGCGACCGGGTGGAAGCGGGCCCGGGGGCCGACATCAAGCCCGGCAACACCCTGCCCCTGGCCAACATCCCGGTGGGAACGGTGGTACACAACATCGAACTGGCCCCCGGCAAGGGCGGCCAGGTGGCGCGAGCGGCGGGGGCCGCGGCTCAGGTGATGGCCAAGGAGGGTGGATTTGCCCTGTTGCGGCTGCCCTCGGGTGAGCAGCGCCTGTTCCCCCTGCAATGTCGGGCCACGGTGGGCCAGGTGGGCAACCTGGATCATGAGAACGTGTCGCTTGGCAAGGCAGGTCGCAAGCGCTGGTTGGGTATCCGTCCCACCACCCGCGGTTCGGTGATGAACCCGGTAGACCACCCCCACGGGGGCGGAGAGGGTAAGGCTCCCATAGGGCACCCCGGTCCCCTTACCCCCTGGGGCAAGCCCACCCTTGGCTACAAGACGCGCAAGAAGAACAAGCCGTCTGACCGGCTGATCGTGAAGCGGCGCCGCGGTTAGGAGGAAGAGGATGGGCCGTTCGCGCAAGAAAGGTCCCTACGTGGACCAGAAACTCCTGGAAAAGATAGTGGCGCTCAACAAGAAGGTGGAGAAGCGGGTGATCAAGACCTGGGCCCGAGCCTGCACCATCGTGCCCGAGATGGTGGGGCACACCATCGCCGTGTACGACGGGCGCAAGCACGTGCCGGTGTACATCACCGAGGAGATGGTGGGGCACAAGCTGGGTGAGTTTGCGCCCACCCGAATCTTCCGCGGCCACGGCGCTCACACCGAGCGCTCCACGGCCCTGAAGTGAGGGGAAGAGGGATGGCGAAGAAGACGGCAAAAGCGGAATCGGCCCGGGCTTCGGCGCGTTTCGTGCGGCTTTCCCCCACTAAAGTGAACCTGGTGCTCAAGCTGGTGCGGGGTAAGCCGGTGGATGAAGCGCTTTCCATCCTGCGTTTCTCCCCGCGCCGGGCGGCCCGCACGGTGGCCAAGGTCCTGCTCTCAGCGGTGGCCAACGCGGAGAACAACTTCGATATGGACCGGCACCGCCTGTACGTGGCCGAGGCCCAGGTGGGGCCCGGTCCCATCCTGAAGCGGTGGCACCCCCGGATGCGGGGTCAGGCGTTCCCCATCCTCCGGCGCACCTGTCACATCACCATGGTGGTGCGGGAACGGGAGGGCGATTGATGGGTCAGAAGGTACATCCCAAGGTATTCCGCATAGGAATCAACAAGGACTGGGACTCGCGCTGGATCGTCCCCAGGAAGCAGTTCGCGGACGTCCTCCACGAGGACCACGAGATCCGTAAGTTCATCAAGGAAAAGCTGTACGCAGCCGGCATATCCCGGGTGGAAATCGAGCGGGCGGCCAACCGGCTACGCATCACCATCCACACCGGTAAGCCCGGGCTGGTCATCGGCCAGGGCGGAACCCGGGTGGAGGAGTTGCGCAAGCAACTGGAGGCTTTGACGGGGAAGCACGTGTCCATCAACATCGCGGAAGTTAAGGTGGCCGACCTGGACGCCCAACTGGTGGCGGAGAACATCGCTTCCCAGCTGGAAAAGCGCATCTCCCACCGGCGGGCCATGAAATCGGCCATCGCGCGGGCCATGCGGGCAGGCGCCAAAGGGGTCAGGATCATCGTCTCCGGGCGTATCGCGGGTGCGGAGATCGCCCGGCGGGAACGGGCCAGCGAGGGGAAGGTGCCGCTGGGGACGCTGCGCGCCGACATCGACTACGGGTTCGCGGAGGCGCGCACCACGTACGGCCAGATCGGGGTCAAGGTGTGGGTCTATAAAGGCGAGATCCTCCCCGACCGCCGCCGGCCCGCAGAGAGGGGGGCCTAGCCCATGCTCATGCCCAAGCGAGTCAAGTGGCGCAAGCAGCACCGGGGCCGCATGAAGGGCGCTGCTTACTCCGGCAACGAGGTGTTTTACGGCGAGTACGGGCTGCAGGCGCTGGAGCCGGCCTGGATCACCGACCGCCAGATCGAGGCGGCCCGCGTTGCCCTCACCAGGCACATGCGCCGCGGGGGAAAGGTGTGGATCAAGATATTCCCCGACAAGCCGGTGACCGCCAAGCCGGCAGAAACCCGCATGGGAAGTGGTAAGGGGAACCCGGAATACTGGGTGGCGGTGGTGAAGCCGGGGCGCATTCTCTTCGAGGTGGCGGGCGTGGACGAGGCCACCGCCCGGGAGGCCATGCGCCTGGCCGGCCACAAGCTGCCCATCAGGACCCGCTTCGTGAAGCGGGAGGAAATGGTCCCCCAGGCGGGCGGTGAGGCTAATGAAGGCTAGGGATCTGAGGGAAATGACGGCTGAGGAACTGGAGGCCAGGTTGAAAGACCTGAAGGGTGAACTGTTCAACCTGCGGTTTCAACTGGCCACCGGACAACTGGACAACATCATGCGCATCCGCCAGGTGCGTAAGGACATCGCCCGCGTGAAGACGGTCATGCGGGAGATAGAGCTGGCCAGGGAGGGACGGGCATGACCGAGCGCGGCCGGCGCCAGGAAATGGTGGGCACCGTGGTGTCCGACAAGATGCAGAAGACGGTAGTGGTGGCGGTGGAGCGCCTGGTCGCCCACCCCCTGTACGGGCGACGCATGCGGCGGACGTCCCGGTTCAAGGCCCACGACGAAATTGGGTGTCACGTGGGTGACCGGGTGTTGATCATGGAGACCCGTCCCCTGAGCAAGGAGAAGAGGTGGCGGGTCGTGCGTATCCTCGAACGAGCCAGGTAGGGAGGGATGGGCCATGATCCAGGCCCAGACCAGGTTACAGGTAGCAGACAATACGGGCGCCCGGGAGATCATGTGCATCCGGGTGCTGGGCGGTTCCAAGCGCCGGTACGGGAACGTGGGCGATGTGATAGTGGCCGCGGTCAAGGAAGCCACCCCGGGCGGAGCGGTTAAGAAGGGTGACGTGGTGCGGGCGGTGATAGTGCGCACGCGCCACGGCGTCCACCGGGAAGATGGCTCCTGGATCAGGTTCGACGACAACGCGGCTGTGATCTTAAAGGACGGCCGGGAGCCGCGCGGTACCCGCATCTTCGGGCCGGTGGCCCGGGAACTGCGGGAGAAGGAGTTCATGAAGATCATCTCCCTGGCCCCCGAGGTGCTGTAGGCAGGTGGAACGAATGAAGCTGCACGTGCGCACCGGTGATACCGTGGTAGTCATCTCCGGCAAACACAAGGGGGCAAAGGGAAAGATCCTCCGCACCGAACCGGCCCGGGGGCGGGTGGTGGTGGAGCAGGTCAACCTGGTGAAGCGCCACCAGCGTCCCACTGCCAAAGTGATGCAGGGTGGCATTATCCAGAAGGAAGCCCCCATTCACGCCAGCAACGTCATGCTGGTGTGCACCCGTTGCCATAAGCCCACCCGGGTGGGACATACCTTCCTGGAAGATGGGCGCAAGGTGAGGGTGTGCAAACGGTGCGGTGAGGTCATCGACCGCTAGGAGGGCATGCGGTGGAAGCGGCACTCAAGAAGAGGTATCGGGAACACGTGGTTCCGGCCATGATGGAAAAGTTCGGATACCGCAATCCCCTGCAGGTCCCCCGGGTAGAAAAGGTAGTCATCAACATGGGGGTGGGGGATGCCATCCAGAATCCCAAGTTGCTCGATGCGGCGGTGGCGGACCTCACCGCCATCACCGGGCAGCGTCCCGTCGTCACCAAGGCCCGCAAGTCGGTGGCTGCCTTCAAGGTGCGCAAGGGGATGAAGGTCGGGTGCAAGGTGACCCTGCGGGGAGACCGCATGTGGCATTTCCTGGAGCGGCTGTTCCACATCGCCCTCCCCCGGGTTAGGGACTTCAAGGGGGTATCGCCTCATAGCTTCGACGGCCGGGGGAACTACTCCCTCGGTATCCGGGAACAGCTGGTGTTCCCGGAGATCGATTACGACAAGGTGGAGAAGGTGCGGGGGATGGACGTCACTATCTCCACCACCGCACGCACCGACGAAGAAGCCCGCGAGTTGCTGGGGCTTCTGGGGATGCCGTTCCGGCCAGAGTGAAGGAGGTGAACGCTTGGCGACGAAGGCCAAGATCGAAAAGGCCAAAAAGCCTCCCAAGTACCGGGTGAGGGCAGTGCGCCGGTGCCGCATCTGCGGGCGGGCCCGGGGATACATGCGGATGTTCGACATGTGCCGGATGTGCTTCCGGCAGGCTGCCCACCGGGGGGAAATCCCCGGCATCCGGAAGGCTAGCTGGTAGTAAGGAGGTCGGGCCCATGCCCGTTAGTGACCCCATAGCAGATATGCTCACCCGCATCCGCAACGCGGTGAAGGCCCGGCACGATCGGGTGGATGTCCCCGGCTCGGGGCTCCTGCGCGGGATCGCTGAAATCCTGAAGCAGGAGGGATACATCCGCGACTACGAGTGGATAGAGCAGGGGCCCCAGGGTGTGTTGCGCATCCACCTGAAGTACGGTCCCCAGAAGACGCGGGTGATCACCGGACTGAAGCGTATCAGCCGCCCGGGCCTGCGGGTTTACGCCGGTAAGGATGAACTCCCCCGGGTACTGGGTGGGCTGGGCATCGCCATCATATCCACCCCCAAGGGGTTGATGACGGACAAGAAGGCGCGCCAGATGGGCTTGGGGGGCGAGGTCCTGTGCTACATCTGGTGAACGGAAAGAAGAGGGATAGAACTTGTCTCGGGTAGGAAGGAAACCGGTCCCCATCCCCCCGGGGGTGGAGGTGACCGTAGAAGGACAACTGGTGAAGGTGCGGGGGCCGCGGGGCACCCTGGAGCACCAGTTCCACCCTGACATGCGCATAACGCTGGCGGACGGATCTCTCAAGGTGGAGAGGCCCTCCGACGAACCCTTCCACCGTGCCCTGCACGGTCTCACCCGGGTCCTTCTGGCCAACATGGTGACCGGAGTGACGCGGGGGTTCGAGAAGTCGTTGCAACTGGAGGGGGTCGGGTACCGCGCCAGCAAGGCGGGGAAGAATCTCGTCCTCACGGTGGGGTACTCCCACCCGGTTGAGATCGAGCCTCCCGATGGCATCGAGTTCGAGGTGCCGGCGCCCAACCGCGTCGTGGTCAAGGGGTCCGATAAGGAACTGGTGGGTCAGGTGGCGGCCCGGGTACGGGATGTCCGTCCGCCCGAGCCTTACAAGGGTAAGGGCATCATGTACGTGGGCGAACGGATAAGGCGCAAGGCCGGTAAAGCCGGCAAGAAGTAGCGGAGGTGGCCGTGTTGCGGGCCGAAGAGCGCGCTCAGAAGAGAAAGAGGAGACACCTGCGGGTGCGCCGTCGCGTGAAAGGTACCATGGAGCGGCCTCGCCTGTCGGTATTCCGCTCCGGGAAGCACATCTACGCGCAGGTGATCGACGACACCACCGGCCGGACCCTGGCGGCTGCCTCTTCCCTGGATCCGGAGTTGCGGAAGGAGTTACCGCACGGTGGTAACGTGGGGGCTGCCCGCCGGGTGGGGGAACTGATCGGAAAGCGGGCCCAGGAAAAGGGCATTAAGAAGGTGGCCTTTGATCGGGGTGGCTACCGGTACCACGGTCGGGTGGCGGCCCTGGCAGAAGGAGCCCGGGCGGCCGGGCTGGAATTTTAAGGAGGGACGGGTTTGCCGCGTCAACAGGCACAGGAGGGGACACAGTCGGAATTCAAGGAGAAAGTGGTTTCCCTGAACCGGGTCGCCAAGGTGGTGAAAGGGGGTCGGCGCTTCTCCTTCAGCGCCCTGGTGGTGGTGGGCGACGGCGACGGGCGCGTGGGAGCCGGCCTGGGGAAGGCAGCCGAGATCCCCGAGGCCATCCGCAAGGGCATAGAGGATGCCAAGAAGAACATGATTGAGGTCCCTCGCCGGGGGACCACAATCACCCACGAGGTGCTGGGGCACTTTGGGGCCGGCCTGGTATTCCTCAAGCCTGCTGCCCCCGGTACGGGCGTGATCGCCGGTGGCCCGGTGCGGGCGGTCATGGAGGCCGCCGGTATCCGGGACGTGCTCTCCAAGTCGCTGGGGTCGGCCAACGCCATCAACGTGGTTTATGCCACCATGGATGCCCTGCGTAAGCTCAAGTCGCCGGAGCAGGTAGCGGCGCTGCGGGGCAAGCGGGTAGAAGAGATCCTGGGAGGTGGCCACGTTGCGGGTAGGTGATCTGCGTCCGGCGCCGGGTAGCCGTAAGGCCAGGAAGAGGGTGGGCCGCGGCATCGGCTCCGGTCACGGTAAGACGGCTGGCCGCGGGCACAAGGGGCAGAAAGCCCGGGCCGGGGGTGGAGTGCGTCCGGGCTTTGAGGGTGGCCAGATGCCTTTGCAGAGGCGCATGCCCAAGCGTGGGTTCACCAATCCCTTCCGGCAGGAGTACGCCATCGTCAATCTGGACCAGCTCAACCGTTTTGCCGACGATACCGTGGTCACGGAAGAACTGCTGCGGGAAGAAGGGCTGGTCAGGAAGAATCTCCCCGTCAAGGTACTGGGCCGGGGGCAGCTCGAGCGGCGCCTGGAAGTGAGGGTACACGCCGTTTCCGAGCGGGCGCGGGAGGCAATCACGGCCCGGGGCGGTAAGGTCGAGGTGGTAGCCTGATGCTGGAAAGCCTGCGCCGGGCCTGGCGCCTGCCTGACCTCAGGCGGCGCATCCTGTTCACCCTGGCCATGTTCTTCGTGTTCCGGGTGGGTACCCACGTCCCGGTGCCGGGGATAGACGCCAGCGTGATCGAGAGGCTGTTCAAGGAGGGGACCCTGTTTGGGCTCCTCGACCTCTTCTCCGGTGGCGCCCTGCGTACCTTTTCCGTGTTCGCCATGAGCGTCACCCCGTATATCAACGCCTCCATCATCATGCAGCTCCTCACCCTGGTGATCCCCCGCCTGGAGGAACTGGCCAAGGAAGGCGAGGAAGGCCGCAAGAAGATCACCCAGTACACCCGGTACCTGACGGTGGTGCTGGCGCTAATCCAGGCATACGGTATGACGGTGGGGCTTCGCAATGCGGTAATCAACCCCACCTGGGGTTCGTTCACCCTCATCGCCATTTCCCTCACTGCCGGTACCGCGTTCCTCATGTGGCTGGGGGAACAGATCACCGAGAAGGGGATCGGCAACGGCATCTCCCTGCTGATCTTCGCCGGCATCGTGGCCCGGCTTCCCGCCGGTGCCGGCTCCATTGGCACTTACCTGCAGGGCGGACGCATCAACTGGTTCAACCTGGTCATGCTGGTAGCGGTAGGGGCCCTGGCTATCGCCGCCGTGGTATGGGTGAACGAAGGCCAGCGCCGGCTGCCCGTGCAGTACCCCAAGCGGGTGGTGGGTCGGCGCATGTACGGGGGGCAGTCCGCTCACATCCCGCTGAGGGTGAACCAGGCTGGCGTCATCCCCATCATTTTCGCCTCCTCGTTACTCACCTTTCCCCTCACCCTGGCCACCTTCATCAACCGTCCCTGGGCGGTTAGCTTCGCGAACTGGTTCCGCATGGATCGTCCCCTCTACCTGGGTTCCTATGCGGTCCTGGTGGTGTTCTTCACGTACTTTTACACCGCCATCGTGTTCAACCCCAATGAAGTGGCCAACAACATCAAGAAGTACGGGGGATTCATCCCCGGACTGCGCCCGGGCAAGCCCACCGCCGATTACCTCACCCGGGTGATGAACCGGGTTACCCTGGCCGGATCCCTGTTTCTGGCCCTCATCGCCGTCATGCCCTACTTCATGAGCGCCCTCACCAACATCCCGGGACTGTACTTTGGCGGCACCGCCCTCCTCATCGTGGTGGGTGTGGCCCTGGAGACCATGAAGCAGATCGAAGCCCACCTGGTCATGCGCCAGTACCAGGGCTTCCTGCGCTAGGAGGATGGCGATGCGCATCGTACTGCTGGGTCCGCCCGGTTCGGGCAAGGGTACCCAGGCCTCTCGCCTGGCCGCCAGCTGGGGTGTCCCCCACATCTCCACCGGAGATGCCTTCCGGCAGGCCGTGGCTGAGGGGACGTCCCTGGGAAGGCTTGCCCAGGAATACATGCGCCGCGGGGAACTGGTTCCCGACGGGGTGGTGAACCGGGTGGTGGCGGACCGGCTAGCCCGGGATGATTGTTCCCGCGGTTTCGTGCTGGACGGCTACCCGCGCACCCTGGACCAGGCGGAGGCGCTGGCGGACATGTTGCGGGAGTGCGGCCAGGGCCTGGACGCGGTGGTTGACCTGGTGGTGAGCGAAGAGGAACTGGTGCGCCGGGCGGCGGGACGGCGGGTGTGCTCCCGTTGCGGGGCCAACTACCATCTGGAGTTCCGGCCCCCCCGGGAACCGGGACGGTGTGACGCCTGCGGTGGGGAACTGGTACAGCGCGAAGACGACCGGCCCGCGACGGTGACCCAGCGCCTGGCCGTGTATCGGCGGCAGACCGAACCCCTGGTGGAGTTCTACCGGCGCCTGGGGTTGCTCGTGGAAGTGAATGGCACCGGGAGTGTGGAGGAAGTCACCCGGGCCATACTGGAGGCGGTGGACGGGCGCCTGGGGAGGAAGGGCGGCGTTTGATCATCCTCAAGTCGGAGAGAGAACTGGAGGTCATGCGCAGGGCGGGCAGGCTGGTGGGCAGGTTGCTGGAAGAATTGGCTGGCAGGGTGGCTCCCGGGGTACGGCTCCGGGATTTGGACCGTTTCGCGGAGGATTTCATCCTGCGCCACGGAGGCATACCCGCGTTCAAGGGGTATGGAGAAGTCCCCGGGCAGCGGCCCCCCTTCCCCGCCACCATCTGTGCTTCCGTCAACGACCAGGTGGTGCATGGGGTGCCCGGCAGCCGTCGCCTGCGCGAGGGAGACATCGTGAGCATCGACGTGGGGGTCTTGCTGGACGGCTTTTATGGCGATGCGGCGGCCACCTTCCCGGTAGGCAGGGTGTCCGAGGAAGCCACCAGGTTGCTGGAAGTGACGAAAGCGGCGTTGATGGCGGGTATCGCCCGGGCGCGGGCGGGGAATCATCTTTCGGACATCTCGCACGCGGTGCAGGCGTACGTGGAGTCACACGGCTTCTCGGTGGTACGGGATTTTGTGGGACACGGGATCGGACGGCACATGCACGAAGACCCCCAGCTCCCCAACTTCGGCCCCCCGGGAATGGGACCGGTGCTACGACCGGGGCTGACCCTGGCCATCGAGCCCATGGTGAACGCAGGCGGGCCGGACGTGGTGGTGTTGTCCGACGGCTGGACGGTGGTAACGGCAGACGGGACGCTGTCCGCCCACTTCGAGCACACGGTGGCCATCACGGCGGACGGCCCCCTGATCTTGACCGACCCCCGGGAGGGAGGTTAAGATGCCTGAGCGGGACTTGCGCCTGGGGCAGGTGGTTTGCTCCCTGGCGGGGCGCGACCGCGGGCAGTATTATGTAGTGGTCGGGGTCATCGATGACCGCTTCGTACAGGTGGCCGACGGGTACCGCCGCAAGGTGGCGGCTCCCAAGAAGAAAAACGTGCGCCACCTGCGCCCCCAGGGACCGGTGATGGAGGAACTGGCCCACCGGCTGGCCGCTGGGGGGTCGGTGAACGATAGCGAGATCCGGGGGGTGCTGCGCAAGGTGCAGCTAGAAGCCCAAGAGCCCGGAGAAAAGGGAGGTTGACCGGTGGCTGGGGAGGTTAGGGCATGACCCGGGATGACGTCATAGAGGTCGAGGGGCGGGTGATCGAAAACCTGCCCAACGCCATGTTCCGGGTAGAGCTGGACAACGGGCATCGTATCCTGGCCCACGTATCGGGCAAGATTCGGCTCAACTTCATCCGTATCATCCCCGGTGACCGGGTGGTGGTCCAGCTTTCCCCGTACGACCTCACCCGGGGAAGAATCGTGTACCGCCACCGTTGAAAGGGAGGTAGGGGCCATGAAGGTGAGGCCCTCGGTGAAGAGGATGTGCGAGAAATGCAAGGTGATCAGGCGCAAGGGGCGAGTGATGATTATCTGTCCCAATGCCAAGCACAAGCAGCGTCAGGGCAGTTGAGCGGGGGCGGGTTGTCCCACCCGCCCGCCGGCAACGAAGCAGGGTTGCTAGGGAGGGAAAGAAATGGCAAGAATAGCAGGGGTAGACCTGCCCCGGGAGCGGCGCATCGAAGCTGCCCTTCCGGTGATCTACGGGATCGGTCCCTCGCGGGCCCGGCAGATACTGCGGGCCACGGGGGTTAACCCGGACACCCGGGTGAAGGACCTCACCGAGGAGGAAGTCTCCCGCATCCGCGAGTACATCGACAAGAACTTCAAGGTGGAAGGCGACCTGCAGCGGGAGGTCCAGCTCAACATCAAGCGGCTCATCGATATCGGGTGCTACCGGGGGATCAGGCACCGCCGTGGTCTGCCCGTGAGGGGACAGCGCACCCGGACCAACGCCCGCACCCGCAAGGGGCCGCGCAAGACAGTGGGCGTGCGGCGCAAGAAGTAAGGAGGTGTCAGTTTGCCGCGTAGAGGTACCCGTGCTCGCAAGAAGGAGCGAATAGTCGTTCCCAAGGGTGTGGCTCATATCAAGTCCACCTTTAACAACACCATTGTGACCATAACCGATCCCGCCGGCAAGGTGCTCACCTGGGCGTCGGCGGGGACCCAGGGGTTCAAGGGTTCGCGTAAGGGTACGCCCTATGCCGCCCAGATGGCGGCGGAAGCGGCGGCGCGGGCCGCCCTGGACCTTGGTATGCGGGAAGTGGAAGTGTACGTGAAGGGTCCCGGATCAGGCCGAGAGGCGGCCATCAGGGCCCTGCAGGCTACCGGCCTGGAGGTGAGCCTGATCAAGGACGTCACTCCCATCCCTCACAACGGTTGCCGGCCTCCCAAGCGCCGGCGTGTGTAGGAGGTGATCAGGTTGGCCCGTTATACGGGACCCGTGTGCCGGTTGTGCCGGCGGGAGGGGGTCAAGCTTTTCCTCAAGGGAGAGCGCTGTTACACCCCGCACTGCCCCCTGGAAGGACGCAAGGTGCGCGCTAACCCGCCCGGCGAGCGGGGGCGGGGACGCACCAAGCCCACCGAATATGCCCTGCAACTGCGGGAAAAGCAGAAAGCCCGCCGCATCTACGGCATCCTGGAACGGCAGTTCCGGCGTTACTTCGAGATGGCTTCCCGGGCCCGGGGAGTTACCGGCGAGGCCCTGCTGCAACTCCTCGAGCGCAGGCTGGACAACGTGGTATACCGGATGGGACTGGCGGCTTCCCGGTCGGAGGCTCGCCAGATGGTGCGTCACGGTCACTTCACCGTGAACGGGAGGCGGGTGACTATCCCATCTTACCTGGTGCGCGAAGGGGACGTGGTGGCGGTTCATCCCCGTTCCCGGGACAGGGTGCGCTTCCAGGAGATGCAGGAGCGGGCCCGGGCTCGTACGCCGGTGGCCTGGCTGGACGTGGATGTGGACAGGATGCAGGCCCGCGTGCTCCGCTACCCGAGGCGGGAGGAAATCGACACCCCCGTCCAGGAGCACCTGATCGTGGAGTTGTACTCCAAGTAGGCCGAGGAGGCAAAGCCTCATGTGGGATGGCGTAGAGCCCAAGATCCAGTGTGTGGAACTGGCTCCCGACGAGACGTACGGTAAGTTCGTGGTGGAGCCTCTTCAGCGCGGCTTCGGCGTCACCCTGGGCAACTCCCTGCGCCGGGTGTTGCTCTCCTCGCTACCGGGGGCGGCGGTCACCCAGGTGCGCATTGACGGGGTGCTGCATGAGTTCTCTACCGTCCCCCAGGTGCTGGAGGACGTGACCGAGATCATCCTCAACATCAAGAGCCTGAACCTGAAGATGCACGGAGACGGTTCTCGCACCCTGCGCCTGGAGGTGCAGGGGGAGGCGGAAGTCAAGGCGGGGGATATCCAGGCCGACCCCGAAGTGGAGATCCTCAATCCTGACCTGCACATCGCCACGGTGGAAGAGGGTGGCCGTCTGGCCATGGAGATGCGGGTGGAGCGAGGGGTGGGGTTCGTGCCCGCTGAGCGCAACAAGCGCCCGGACGATCCCATCGGAGTCATCGCCGTGGATGCCATTTTCAATCCCGTGCGCCGGGTGAACTTCACGGTGGAGGACACCCGGGTGGGTCACATCACCAACCTGGACCGGCTCATCCTGGAGGTCTGGACCAACGGGGGCATCGCTCCTGACGAGGCGGTGGCTGCCGCATCCCGGATCCTCACCGACCATCTGGCCCTGTTCGCTTCGGTGGAGCGCCCGGTGCGGGCGGAGACCCCTGCCCCCCCGGTGGCGGGGGATCGTGACCGCATTCTCACCATGCCCATCGAGGAGCTCGAGCTCTCGGTGCGGTCGTACAACTGCCTGAAGAGGGCAGGGATCAACACGGTGGGTGAACTGGTGGAGAAAACCGACGAAGAGATGATCAAGGTACGCAACCTGGGAAAGAAATCTCTGGACGAGGTGCGGGAGAAGCTGGCGTCCTTAGGCCTGGCTTTCCGCCCCTCTCCGGACGAAGAGTGAAGGAGTGTCAGAGGTGGCCCGCTATTCCAAACTGGGCCGCTCGTCGGCCCAGCGCCGGGCTCTGCTGCGGTCCCTGGTGACCGCGCTCTTCCGTGAAGAGAAGATCCGCACCACGGAGGCCCGTGCCCGGGAAGTGAGTTCCATCGCGGAAAAGCTTATCACGCGCGCCCGTGAGGGGGGTCTGGCTGCCCGGCGGGATGTGTACGCCTACCTGCTGGACGATGACGTGGCCCGCAAGGTATGCGATACCATTTCGGCCCGTTACGCTCACCAGGAGGGTGGTTACACCCGCATGGTCAGGATCGGCCCGCGCCAGGGAGACGGCGCCCCCATGGTGATCCTGGAGCTGGTGTAAAGAGGGTCGTGGAGATGGGTGCCCAGTGAGGGAGCCTCTCATCCGGGTGCTCGGGGTGAGTCACCGCTACAACCCGGGAGGAAACCGGGAAGTGGTGGCCCTGCGCGGGGTCGACCTGGAGGTGGGGCGGGGAGAGTTTCTCGCCATCATCGGGGAAAACGGCAGCGGCAAGTCCACCCTGGCCAAGCACCTGAATGCCCTGCTTGTGCCCAGCCAGGGCGAGGTCTGGGTGGACGGCATGAACACGCGGGACCCGGCCTGCCTGTGGGAGATCAGACGCCGGGTGGGGATGGTTTTCCAGAACCCCGACAACCAGCTGGTGGCCACCACGGTGGAGGAGGATGTGGCATTCGGCCCTGAGAACCTGGGGCTGCCCCCGGCCGAGATCAGGGCCCGGGTGGACGAGGCTCTGGCCGCGGTGGGCATGAGTGGCTTCGCCCGCCATGCCCCCCACCTGCTTTCCGGTGGTCAGAAGCAGCGGGTGGCCATCGCCGGCGTGCTGGCCATGCGCCCCGCCTGCCTGGTCCTGGATGAACCCACGGCCATGCTGGATCCCGCCGGGCGGCGGGACGTGCTGGCCACGGTGCTCCGCCTCAACCGGGAAGAGAAGATCACCGTGGTTTACGTTACCCACTACATGGAAGAAGCTGCCCGCGCCGATCGGGTGGCAGTACTTTACCGGGGGGAACTGGTGGCGCTCGAACCGCCCGCTGCGCTGTTCTTGCGGGTCCCGGAACTGCGGCGCTGGGGGCTGGACATTCCCCCCATGGCGGAACTGGCCTGGCGCCTGCGGCGGCGGGGATGGGCCCTGGAGGGGACTGTGCTGACGCCCGAAGACCTGGTGGTGGCCCTGGGGGCGGGCCGGGGGTCGGATCGTGTCCATACTGGTTGAGGGGCTGACCCACGTATACCTGCCCGGCACCCCCATGGAAGTGGTGGCGCTGGAGGATGTGAGCCTGGAGATCGGGGACGGGGAATTCTTCGCCATCATCGGCCCTACCGGTTCCGGCAAGTCCACCCTCATCCAGCACTTCAACGGGCTCCTCCGGCCCACCCGGGGGCGCGTGGTGGTGAACGGCCTGGATATTTCTGACCGCCGGGTGAACCTGCGCCGGGTGCGCCAGCAGGTGGGCCTGGTGTTCCAGTATCCCGAGCAGCAACTGTTCGAGGAGACGGTGCGGGCGGACGTGGCATTCGGCCCGCGCAACCTGGGTTATGCCCCCGAGGAGGTCGAGCGCCGGGTAGAGCAGGCCCTGGAGATGGTGGGGCTGGGCCGGGAGATCCTGGACCGCTCCCCTTTCGAACTGTCGGGGGGACAGATGCGGCGGGTGGCCATCGCCGGGGTACTGGCCATGGGCCCCTGTGTCCTCGTGCTGGACGAGCCCACCGCGGGGCTGGATCCCCGGGGTCGGGAAGAGATCCTCTCCCGGATCAGGGCATTGCACGCCAACTATGGGCTCACCGTGGTCCTGGTCTCCCACCAGATGGAGGACGTGGCCCGGCTGGCCACCCGGGTGGCTGTGCTGCACCGGGGCCGCCTGCTCACCACCGGTTCTCCCCGTGAGGTGTTCTCGCGGGCGGAAATGCTGGAGGAGGTGGGGCTGGGCATCCCCGCCGTCACCCGGGTGATGCGGCTTCTGCGCCAGCAGGGGTGGCCCGTGCGGGAGGACATCCTGAGCGAGGAAGAGGCGGAGGAAGAACTGGTGCGGGTCCTGGGTTCCGGTGGGACGGGTGCGGGCGGTGCCAACCCCGGCGGGGTGCGGGAAGGGAGGGGGGCGCCGTGATGTTCAGCGGGGCTCCCTTCGGCCAGTTCTACCCCGGTGAATCTCTGATCCACCGGCTGGATCCCCGCACCAAGATCGTGGTCACGGCTGCCCTGGTGGTGGTGCTGTTTTTCCTTTACCGGTGGCCAGCATTCCTGATCCTGGGGGTGGCGCTGCTGGCGGCCCAGGCGATGGCGGGCATCCCCCTGCGCCTGCTCTGGCGAAGCATGAGGTCCATACTGGCCATCATCGTCTTTACTTTCATTCTGCAACTTTTCATGACTCCGGGACCGGTGTGGTTCCGTGTGGGGCCCCTCACCGCTACCTATCCGGGAATGCGCATGGGGATGGTCACTGCCGGCCGCCTGGTGCTCCTGATCCTTTCCACCTCGCTCCTGACCTTCACTACCTCTCCCATCGCCCTCACCGACGGGCTGGAGTACCTGCTCCGGCCCCTGCGGCGGGTGGGAGTGCCCGCCCACGAGATCGCTATGATGATGTCGATCGCGCTGCGTTTCATCCCCACCCTGCTGGAGGAAGCGGATAAGATAATGAAGGCCCAGATGGCCCGCGGGGCCGACTTCCACACCGGAAACGTGATCCGGCGGGCCCGCAGCATGGTGCCCATCCTGGTGCCCCTCTTCGTGGGGGCGTTCCGGAGGGCGGACGACCTGGCCATGGCCATGGAGGCCCGTTGCTACCGGGGTGGGGAGGGACGCACCCGCCTGCGCGTGCTGCGCATGACCGCCCCGGACTTCGCTGCCCTGGCCGGCTCGGCCCTCCTGATGACCCTGGCCCTGGTGCTGCGTTGACGCAGGGCTGAGCTAGGGAGGCAGGGGGTGGAGGTGAATGGGGTCGCACCCGCGCAACGTGAAGCTCGTCGTGCAGTACGACGGTACCGCCTACGCTGGCTTTCAGCGCCAGAAGGGTCTCCCCACCGTGCAGGAGGAGCTGGAGAAGGCTCTGGCGGCGTGCTGCGGGGAACCGGTGCGGGTGATCGGAGCCGGGCGCACCGATGCCGGGGTGCACGCCCGCGGCCAGGTGGTGAACTTCTTCACCCGGGGGACCATCCCCACGGAGCGCATTCCCTGGGCCCTGGCTGCCCTGCTTCCCGAGGACATCGTGGTGACCCAGGCCGAAGAGGTGCCACCCTCCTTTCACGCCCGCTTCTCGGCCCGGGGCAAGGTTTACAGCTACAGCTTTTGGGTAGCCCCGTTCCCGTCCCCGTTCTGGCGCCGCTACGCCCTGCACGTGCGAGCTCCCCTGGACCGGGAGGCCATGGAGCGGGCTGCCGCCACCCTGCTGGGCAGGCACGACTTCCGGGCCTTCCGGGGGGAGGGTTCGGCGGTGCGCTCCACCGTGCGCACCCTGAGGCACCTCGCCGTGCAGGACGTGCCTGATACACCTCTGCTACGCCTGGTGGCAGAGGCGGATGGTTTTCTGTACCACATGATGCGCACCCTGGCCGGCACCCTTCTGGAAGTGGGGCGGGGCCGCATCCCGCCGGAGCAGGTGGAGCAGGCCCTGCGCTCGGGGGACCGCACCCTGGCCGGTCCCACTCTGCCCCCGCACGGCCTCTGCCTTGAGCAGGTGCTTTACTGATTGAGGCTCGCCCCCGGTGCGCCTACCAGGGAGAGATGTCGGCTGACCTGACGCCGGGGATAGTGGCCAGTTCGGAAACCAGGAGGGTGGGCTCACACGCCGGGGGTGTGCGCACGTACAGCTGGATGGAGATCAGCCCTCCGGGCTGGGTATCCAGTTCTATGTTGCGGATGTCTACCCCCCGGTTCCCCAGGGCGGTGCCGATACGGCCGATTTGGCCGGGAGTATCCTGAGTCACCAGGGTGATGAGCCGGTACTGTCCCCGCGTGAAGCGCCGCTCGACCGCCGGCAGGTAGTGGAGGGTCAGGCCGGCCAGCAGGGTGGCGATGGCGCCGTGCCAGTACAGGCCCATCCCCATGGCCAGGCCCACGGTGGCGATCACCCATATGCTGGCGGCGGTGGTGAGGCCGCGGACGTTCACGCCCTCGCGCATGATGGCCCCGGCTCCCAGGAATCCGATTCCCGATACCACATGGGCGGCCATGCGCGTGGGGTCGGTGGTGGCGACTCCGCGGAAGCCGGTGGCCACCGAGAGGGCGGTGAGAGCCACCAAGCACGCCCCTGCGCTCACCAGGATGTGGGTGCGGAATCCCGCGGGGCGGTTGGCATGTTCCCTTTCCAACCCGATGATGCCACCGGCCAGGGCGGCGAGGAACAGCCGGAGCAGTGCCACGGTGGGATCAAGATTCGCCATGCGCCTTTCTCCTTTCCCAGTGGGCTGCAAGGGCCTGCTTTTCACATTATGTGCTCCCGTCTGTCGTTCCACCGCCATATCGTATGCGAAGGCACGAGGCCTCCGCAAGGGCACGTGGGAGGGGCGTATGGGGGTGGGGCAGGTGGCGGCATAATAGAGCAGTAGTCTCACCGGGGGTAAGCAATGCCGTTCGGTTCCATCCGGTATTTGCGCCGGCTGGTCAGGGGACACTTCGCCGCCCGGGGTCGCCCCGACGCCGGGGAGGCACCTCCCCCCGCCGACCGCCTGCGGGTGGAAGCGGAGGGGGAATACCTTCCCTGTGGCATATATCGCCGCGTGGAAGACAACGAAAAGTGGCTGAAGGGGGCACTGGGCAACTCGAGCGACCTGGTGCTGAGACGCTGTCAGGTGTTGGGGCAGCGGGGGGTGCCGCGGGACGCTCTGGTCTGTTACCTGGAGGCAATGGCTGACCCGGCCGCGGTCGCCGACGTCATCATCCGGGCCGTGAGCTACGAGGCCGGCCTGCTGGGCACCGCCACCCGAGTCACACCAAAGGGAGAACCGCTGCTGGTGCACGTGGGGTCCGTGCGCTGGGTGACTGAGTGGAGGCAGGTGCTGGACGGGGTCCTTTCTGGGGACACGGTCCTCTTTCTGGAGGACGAGGATCGAGCCCTTCTGTGCGGCACCCGCGGGTTCCAGAGCCGGGCGGTGGAGGAGCCCATGCTGGAATCCACTTTGAGGGGGCCGCGGGAAGGATTTGTGGAGAGCATCTCGGTCAACCTCACCCTGCTGCGACGCCGGGTGAAAACCCCGCGCCTGCGTTTCCACCGGCTCATCCTGGGTGACCTCACCAACCTTCGGGTCGAAGTAGCGTACATCGAGGGACTGGCGGGACGGGAACTGGTGGGCGAACTCCTTTCCCGCCTGAAGAGGATCAAGATCGAGGATCCCCTGGATTCCAACTCGTTAGCGGAATTCATCTCGGATACCCCTGCGTCTCCCGTACCCCTGGTGCTGGCCACGGAGCGGCCCGACCGCGCCGCGGCCGCCCTGGCGCAGGGACGTATCGTGATCCTGGTCGACAATGCACCGTATGCCCTCATCGTCCCCTGCGACATGGGAACCGTCCTGACGTCGCCGGAGGACTACTACATCAACCCCTATTTCGCCTTCCTCAACCGCTTCCTGCGGCTGCTGGCACTCGGCATCACCCTGCTTGCGCCGGGGGTGTACGTCGCCCTCACCACCTATCATCCCGAGATGTTACCCACTGCCTTCTTTATGCGCCTGCAGGCGGCGCGGGAGGGAGTTCCCCTGCCCACCCTGGCAGAAGCTGTGATCATGGGGGGCACTTTCGAGTTGCTGAGGGAAGCGGGTATGAGGATGCCCCGGCAGGTGGGCCAGGCCATCAGCATAGTGGGGGCCCTGGTGATCGGGGATGCCGCTGTGCGGGCAGGTGTCATCAGCCCCATCATGCTGGTGGTGCTGGGGATCACGGCAATCACTTCCTTTGCCATCCCCGGATACGTGGTGCTGCTGGCCATGTGGTTGCCCCGCCTGCTTTTCACGCTGGCGGCGGGCGTCCTGGGGATCTTCGGCCTGGCCGCGGTGGTCACCGTCACGCTTTACTACAGCCTTTCCTTGCGTTCCTTCGGCATCCCCTATCTCTATCCTTACCTTCCCACCAGCCTGTCGGACCTGAAAGACCTGATTTTCCGCGCCCCCTGGTGGGCCATGGTCAGGCGTCCTTCCCAGCTGGCCCGGGGAGAACCCATGCGCATGCCCTATCCCCAGCCGCCTGGCCCTCCCCGTGCCCGCGGGCGTGCGGGGCAACGGGGAGGCGGTAGAAGGTGACCGGAAGGCCGCGGGCGGCCACCGAGGCGGCGCGAGAGGTGGGTCGGCGCCGCCCTCAGATCTCGGTTACGGAAGGCATTGCCCTGGGCACCTGCCTGGGGTGGCCGACCGCCATCCTTTACTTGCCCTCGGTGCTGGCGGCCAGGGGCAGGGAGGATGCCTGGCTGGGTGCCCTGGTGGGCGGGGTGGTGATCTTACCCGTGGGTCTGCTCCTGGCTGCCCTGGCCGGCCGTCTCCCCCGCCTGGGGCTGGTGGATCAGGCGCAGACCGCCCTGGGGAGATGGCCGGGAAAGGCGGTGGGGGCTGCCTTCGTGCTGGGGGTCGGCCTCCTGGCCGCCTATGCGGTGCGCGCGGGGACAGACATGGTGAGGCTGCTTATGCTTCCCCACACCCCTCCCTGGGTGGTCGCCGGGGTGATCGTGGTGCAGGGGGCAGTGGGTGCCTATTTCGGTCTGGAGGTGGTGGCGCGGGCGGCAGTGATTGCTTTCCTTTCCGTGGGCGTGGTACTGGTAGTCCTGATCCCCGGCTTCGCGCCCATGTTCGACGCCCGGCGTCTCCTTCCCGTTCTGGCCCAGGGGCCTGGCCCCCTGTTTGAGAGTGCCGCCCTGGGGGCAGGTTTCTGGGGGCAGGTTGTCCTGCTGGCCTTGATCGCCCATGCCTTCTATGGTCCCCGGCATCTGCGGGCCGCCACGGTCGGTGCCGGAGTCACCACCGTGCTGGTGGGTTGGTTGCTCTTCGCGCTGGCCCAGGCCGCAGCCGGCTGGTACGGCGTGTCACGGTTTACCCTGTCCGCCATCGAGGTGATCCGGTCGGTGCGCATACTCCTTCCCCTGCTGGAGCGGGTGGACGTACTGGTGGTTATCGGCTGGACCGCCATGGGTTTCGTGCAGGTGGCCTGGCTCCTGTGGGGCTGTGCCTCGGGCGCTGCCCGTGTCCTGGGGCTGGTTGACTCCCGCCCCTTGATCCCCCTGTGGGCGTCAGTAGTTTACGGCTTCGCCCTGGTCCTGCCCGAGGACCTCACGGTACTGACCCAGGTGTGGACGCAGGTGGTGGTGCCCGCCGTGACCGGCGGATTGGTGGTGCTGGTGGCCATTGTATGGGCGGTGAGTGCCCTGCGCCGGCTGGAGTCCGCGAGGACCGGGGGATGAGGTTCCGGCGCCTGGCGGGGTTGCTCGTAGTATTCCTGCTGACCTCGGGCGGGTGTTGGGACCGGGTTGAGCCCGACCGCATGGCCTCCATCATCGCCCTGGGGCTGGACCGGGGCAGGGAGCGGCCCCTTCGGGTCACCGCCCAGATTTCCATTCCCCGCCTGCTGGCCGGCGCGGGAG
>JBFLXJ010000010.1 GCA_040757085.1 Bacillota bacterium
GCCCCTGATAGCCCCACCCCCGATGGCCCTCCGTCGGCAGGTCCGGGCAAGCGCTCTCCTATGGTAATCAGGTCCACCTTCCGCCCCTTCACCTCGACCGACCGGGCTGCCTCCCACAGCAACGTCCCGGTTTCCAGCAGGCGGGCATAAGGCTGCCCGTCCAGGGGGGAAAGCCCCACCGTGGCGGCCTCGACGAAAGCATACACCAGTCCCCCGTACGCCACCTCCGCCGGCACCGTACCGCCGCGGGCAGACAGCGTCACCGAGCCCAGGTAGTACGAGGGGACGTTGGCGATGGTGACGCCCACCACCTCCCCGCCCTTCACCCGGACGCGGGCATCCACAGGGCCGGCCACCGTATCCAGAAGAACCGCCGTCTCCCCTTCCCGGGGAGCAACCATGCCGCTATCGATCAGCGCGGTCACCGTGCTGAAAGCGCTGTCGCCGCACATGTCAAAGTAGCCGCCGGGATGGAGGAAGATTACACCGGCATGGGCATCCCGCCTGACGGGAGGGATTACCACCGCCCCCAGCATGTTGGCGTGCCCGCGCGGCTCTGCGCACACGATCCCTCGCAACCAGTCCAGGTTTTCCCGGAAAAAGGCCTGCCGGGCGGGCATGTCCTCCCCGGGGACAAAGGGCACCCCGGACAGTACCACCCGCGTGGCCTGTCCGTGGTGATAATCCAGGCAGTAAAGGAAATGCCTGGCCCTCATCCCCCATCACCCCCTGCCCGGTATTTTGCCAGAGCAGGCGGCCGTTTTCCAGCCCCGGCGTCATGCTCCCGCGCTTTGCAACACGCCCCCGCCCCCCTGCTGGGAGGTAGCCAGCTCTTCCCTCATCTCCCGCGACCTGGCCGTCGCCCGCCTCACCGCTTCCCTGAGCGCGGAGACAAAACCCATTTCCTCCAGCACCTTCAAGGCGGCCATGGTCGTCCCGTTGGGAGAGGTCACCTTGCGGCGGAGCAGGGCCGGGTCCTCCCCGGTCTCCAGCACCATGCGAGCTGCCCCCAGCACGGTCTGCCGGGTGAGGAGGCGACTCACCTCTGGACTGAGCCCCACCTCCACCCCCGCTTCCGCCAGGGCTTCCATCAGCAGGTAAACGTACGCCGGTCCGCTCCCGCTCAGGCCCGTCACGGCGTCCAGCCACTCTTCCGGCACCGTCACCACCTGCCCCACGGCACCGAAGATGGTGCGAGCCACCTCTTCGTGCTCGTCGTTGCTCCACCGTCCTCGGGCAATGGCGGTGGCCGACTCCTTCACGTGGCACGAGGTATTGGGCATGGCCCTGATCACCGGGATGCCCTCGCCGAGGCCCTTCTCTACCAGGCTGCAGGGGATGCCGGCCGCGACCGACACCACCAGGTGGCGGCCCGTCACCAGTCCCCGTAACTGCTCCAGGGCAGTGGGGATGTCGGCGGGCTTGGTGGCCAGCACCACCACATCCGAGGATGCGCACACTTCTGCTTTGCTCCGGGTGGCGCGCACCCCCCAGCGCAGGGCCAGCATGTCCAGCCGCTCCTGCCGCGACCGGTTGGTGACTACAATGCTGGGCGCGAACGTCACCCCTGCCGACACCAGCCCCGCCACCATGGCTTCCGCCATGGAGCCCGCCCCGATGAAACCCATCCGCCTCCATCTCTCCGGTAACATTTCCGTCACCCCCACCAGCGACGAGTAAACAAAAATCCCTTCCGCCCAAGGGCGAAAGGGAGATGCTTCCGCGGTACCACCTTGCTTGGTCCCCCATGGAGGACCCGCTCTACCGGGCACGACCGGGCAACTGACCCGGTGATGCCGTCCCCTTCTAACGCAGGGACGCGGCCGGC
Source organism: Bacillota bacterium (assembly GCA_040757085.1). Lineage (NCBI taxonomy): Bacteria > Bacillati > Bacillota > Bacillota bacterium. The sequence goes on from JBFLXJ010000010.1 coordinate 1,829, forward strand.
TCTTCGCCGGCGGCTCGGGGGCGGGTTCGGACCGGCTCGACCGCCCGCCTTGCAGCCAGGGGCGAGCTCTCTGCAGGTTCGGCTGGGGTCCTACTGTTCCCCTTCATGGCCAGCTATGTTGTTAGCGGCATTGTATCGCCCCGCTCCTCCCCTGTCAACAGCAGCACGCGGTCACTCCGACGGCGGGACAGCATCAACCGGGAGAAGGTGGCCATAAGCATAAAGGGCGCGGAGGAACTACAGTGGACGACCACCGCGAAGGAACTGGGGCCCTTTTCGCCGCCCATGCGGCCGCCCGGATTGTAGACTTCCTGTACCGGATACTCATCGTGCGCGCGGTCGGCGCTGCCGCAGTGGGGGCGCTTGGCGTAATCGGGTCATTGTATGGACTCCTGGTCACCTTGGCCAGTGCCGGCATACCGGCCGCGGTCACCAACCTAACCGCAGAAAAGGCAGCCAAGGGAGACCGGGTCGGCCTTGAGCGCACCCTCTCCCTTTCTTTTCTGATTACCGGCGGACTGGGCGTCCTCCTGGCCGGCGGGCTCATGATCGCCAGCAAGCCCACCGCCCGTCTTCTCTTTCACGACCCATCCCTGCACCTGCCCATCCTGGCCCTGGCCCCCGCCGTGGCCATAGTGCCCGTCTCCGGTGTGTACCGCGGTTACCTCCAGGGCAGGCACTTCACCTACCCCACCGCCCAGGCCCGGCTGGTGGAAGCCATCGCCCAGACCGCCTTTGGCCTTTCAGCCCTGACCCTGGCCGCATCCCTGCCCCTGGTGTCGGCCACCACGATCCTGGCCTGTGCCATCACGGTGGGAGAAGCGGCAGGGTTGGTCTCCGTCTATGCCTCTTTCCAGCGCGTGCACGGCCACACCCGCCATCCCCCGCAACGTCGCGGCGACCCGCACGTGGTAGGTAGCGGTGTCAAGGAGGTGGAGCGTCTCGTCGGGCAGCACCTGGGGAGTCACCGCGGGGCTGTCGATGGCAGGGAAGGGCCGGCACGGCTGCGAGATGACCTGGGGACCATGTCCCGGTTTGCCTGGGCCTCCACCAGCGTAAGGTTGGTGGCCATGGCCTCCGGCGTCATCAGCGCCGCCATGATTCCGGCCTTGCTGCGGGCAGCAGGCCACCCGCCCGACCGGGCTCTGGCTCTATACGGCCAATTGGGGGGCATGGCCGGTCAGATCGCCTTCTTTCCTGCCACGTTGGTGTGGGCCTTCACCTTCAACCTCACGCCGGCCCTCTCGGCCTGCCGTACCCGGGGTGACACCAGGAGTGCTCCCCGCCTCGTGGAAGATTCGCTCTACCAGGCATGGATGCTGGCCCTTCCTGCTGCCGCGTGCACTTTCCTCTTAGCAGAGCCCCTGTGCCGGTTTGCCTTCGGCACCTCGGAAGCCGCGCTGCTGCTCGCGACCCTGGCAGTAGTCGCACCCCTGGTCACCATAGACCAGGTCATGACTGCTTCCCTCCACGGATGGTCGGAGCCAGGCCTGGCTTTCCGCAATTTCGCCATCGGGGAAGTAATCAACCTGGGACTCACATACCTGCTGGTGCCACGCCTGGGGCTGGCCGGAGCAGCAGTAGCGATCGGGATCGGGACCCTGATCGAAGCCCTCTGGGACTGGTTGACCCTGGCCGGCCTGCTGGGGCGGCGCCCTTCCCTACGTCGCCCTGCTTCCCGGGCGGGGCTCCCCGCCGCCGTATCCGGCTTGGGGGCCTACCTGGTACACCGGATAGCCGCCCCTGCCCTGGGCAACTCGCCGGCTACGGTGCTGGCTCTGGTAACAGCAGCGGTGGCAGTACTGGCATGGACCCGGCCGCGGGCGTCGCGGCTGCGGAAAGCTTGACTGCTCCTCCAAATCCCGCTACGGTAAACCAGGATGCCCCCGAGCAGCGCCCGGCGCTCTCGTACCGGGCGTGCCCGGCGGAAACAACCGGTAGATACCGAGGTGATTTCGTTGGACACCTGCCCGGACCGCATACCGGGAGAAAGGCTGCCCCGTGCGTTCTACGCCCGCCACGGCCTGGAGGTGGCCCCGGAACTGCTGGGGATGATACTGGTGCACGAGACGCCCGAAGGGGTAACCGCCGGGCGCATCGTGGAGGTGGAGGCCTACATCGGTCCCGAGGACAGGGCGTGCCACGCCTATGGGGGACGGCGCACCCCTCGCAACGAGGTGATGTGGGGCCCGCCGGGGCACGCTTACGTGTACTTTACATACGGGATGCATCACTGCCTCAACGTGGTATGTGCCCAAGCCGGGGTTCCCCATGCCGTCCTGGTGAGAGGCATGGAGCCGCTGGTGGGGTTGGAACTGATGGCTGCCCGGCGGGGCATCGCCATCCCTCCGAGCAGCCCGAGCGCCACCCGCCCCCACAGCGTCGCTGGCCCGAGACGCAGTGGGCGAGGTGAGGATGGCGACGCCCGGTGTGCAGACGGGCGGGACGGGTTGGCATCACTGTGGCACCGGCTGGGGGCAGGGCCGGGCCGCCTGTGCCAGGCCATGGGGATCACCCTGACTCAAAACGGGGCGGACCTGGTGACCGGGCCCCTGTACATCGTGCGGCCTCCCGGCCCCCTGGCGGAGGGTATCACCTCCAGCCCCCGCATAGGCATCGCTTACGCCGGGGAGGCCCGTGACTACCCGTGGCGCTTCTACGTTCCCGGCAGTCCGGGAGTATCTCGTCCTCAAAGGGCACGGTAATACAACTTGCCCCCTGTTTCCTCCCCCACGGCCTCTCCCCGTTGTTCCAGGAGATCCAGGTAACCCATCGCTTCCCACAGGCCGGAGAGCAACTCCACCCAGCTCAGGTGGGGATAGAGGCTAAGGCATACCTGGTAGGGAGTCTTCTCCCCCTCCATCAGCAGGCCCGCCACCGCTTCCTGGCGGCCCCGCAGGTAGCGGAGACGGGAGCTCGCAAAGGAAGCGGGCGAAGCGATGGGTTCCCCGTGGCCGGGGAGCACTCGCTCCACACCCAGGTGACGGATGCGCTCCAGACTCGCCACCTGATCGGCCATTCCCCGGTACCATCCCGCCCCCGTGGTCGCCGGCTCGATGAGGCTGTGACCATACGTGTCAAGGAGCAGGGCATCACCGCCCAAAAAAGTCCCATCCTTCTTGCGCAAGAACCCTGTGGAACAGGAAGAATGCCCGGGAACGGGGATCACCAGCCACTCGTCATCCCCCATCTGAACCGTGCTCCCCGGGTCGAGCCATCCGTCGGGCCCGCACTCCACCCGGAAGTCAGCCAGCCCAAACCGCACCCTCTTCAACTGGCGCAGCACCTCGCCCGGTACGCCCACCCGAGGGAGGAAATCGGTGAGGAAGTCTTCCCACTCCTGGACTCTGCCCGGCAGCAGCCAGCGTGATGTTGCCCGCGGCGCCAGCACCCTGATCCCGAACCGGCTCCGGAGGCGCTCACCGAGGCCAAAATGATCCTGGTGAGCATGGGTTATCACTACCTGCCAGCACTCACCCGGATACAACCCCTGCTCTTCCAGAAACGGCACCAGGGCGGCCCAGGCCTCCTCAGTAGGGGGACCGGTGTCTACCAGAGTGGGCAATTCGCCCCGCACGAGATAGCAATTGACCGGCCCCACCGGGTAGGGGGTGGGTAAACGCAGAGACGTTACCCCTTCCGGGACAAAATCGTTCACCCTCCTCGCTCCTTCCCTGATTCATGCTCCGATTCCATAAGATGGCATCTGGTATTTTACCACGAAGAGGTGCTTGCGACCACAGGTGCCGGGGGACGTCCCCCGGCACCACGATTTGCGATGATCCCTTTCGAGTAAGGCACACGCCGCTAGACGGCTTCCACGATCATGGCGATGCCCATCCCGCCGCCGATGCATAGCGTCACCAGGCCGCGCCGCGCCCCCCGGGCCCGCATCTCGTACAGCAATTTGACCAGCAGGATCGCCCCCGTGGCACCCACGGGATGCCCCAGGGCGATGGCCCCTCCGTTGGGATTGACGCGGGGATCGCCCTCCAGACCCAGCTCCTTCAGGACGGCCAGGGCCTGGGCGGCAAATGCCTCGTTCAGTTCGATCACATCCACCTGGTCGAGGCCCAGCCGCGCCCGCTCCAGTGCCATGCGGATGGCGGGGACCGGTCCGATGCCCATATACCGGGGGTCCACCCCGGCGACCGCCCACGAGACCACCCGCCCCAGCGGCTCCACCCCCCGCGCCTCCGCCAGTCCGGAGGGCATGAGCACCAGGGCCGCCGCCCCGTCGTTCATGGGGCAGGAGTTCCCCGCCGTCACGGTGCCGTCCTTCTTGAACACCGGTGGCAGCCGGCCCAGGGCCTCCATGCTGGTGTCAGGGCGGGGACCCTCGTCCCGCTCGAAAACCAGGGGCTCCTTTGCCCTGGGCTGGGGCACGAGCACGGGGACCACCTGTTCGCGGAAACGACCTTCGCCAAGGGCGACCACGGCCTTGTGGTGGCTGGCCAGCGCAAAGGCGTCCTGTTCCTCCCGGGTGATGGAGTACTTCTCGGCCAGGTTCTCTGCCGTCAGCCCCATGTTTACGTAGCCGAAGAGTTCGGTGGGAGAGCAGCTTTCCGCATTGCGGACGAAGGGATCGTAGAAAGTCACGTGCCCCAGGCGTGCCCCCCACCTCATCTCGTTGACGTAGTACGGGGCGCGGGACATGCTCTCGACCCCTCCCACCAGCACCACGCGGGCTTCCCCGCAGGCGATAGCATGCACGCCGCATATCACCGCCTGCAGCCCCGAGCCGCACTGCCGGTGGACGGTGTAGGCGGGCACCTCGATGGGGATGCCCGCCCAGAGCGCGGCCACCCGCGCCAGGTTGGGGGCATCGTTGGTCTGGAGCACGCACCCCATGATGACGTCGCCCAGTTCCCGGCCTTCGACCCCCGCCCGGGAAAGAGCCTCCTCCATCACCCGCGCCCCCAGCTTCTCCGGGGAGACGTCCCGCAGCGACCCCCCGAACCTGCCCACGGCCGTCCTCACCGCGGAGACAATGACCACATCCGTCACCGCAACCTCTCCCCCCAACCGGTTACATATACCCCGGGGCTGGCATCCTGGCCAGGGGCACTCCGGTCCCGCCCCGCGCGGACGGCCATGACCGGGTGGTCAGCGACCCTTGAATTGCGGCTTGCGCTTGCCCAGGAAAGCGGAGATGCCCTCCTTGGCATCTTCGGTGCCGAACAGGTGAAGGAAACCGGCCATCTCCGTCTTGAGGGCCTCGGGCAGGGGCTGCCCCATCCCCTCAAACACCACCTTCTTCATGGTGGCTATGGCCACCGGCGCCTGGGCTGCCAGCTTGCGGGCCAGGTTCTTGGTTTGGGCCATCAACTCTCCCTCTGGTACCACCCGGTTCACCAGCCCGATCCGCTGCGCCTCGGGAGCCTTGATCATGTCACCGGTGATCAGCAACTCCATGGCCCGCCCCTTACCTATCAGGCGGGGCAAGCGCTGGGTTCCTCCCCAGCCGGGCATGATCCCCAGGTTGATCTCGGGCTGGCCGAACCGGGCCGACTCCACCGCCACCCGGATGTCGCAGGCCATGGCCAGCTCCAGGCCGCCACCCAGGCAGGTCCCGTTGATGGCTGCGATCACGGGCTTGGGCAGGGTTTCGATAGCGGTGAAGAGGGCGTGGCCGCTTTCCAGGAGTTCCCGTCCCGACTGTTCGTCCAGGGTGGGAAACTCGGAAACGTCCGCGCCCGCGATGAAGATGTAGTGTCCGGAGCCCGTGATGATGATCACCCGTACCTCCTCATCCTGGGCTGCCTCGTCAATGGCCTGCCTCAATTCGGCGATGGTGGCCCGGCTCAGGGCGTTGGCCGGGGGCCGGTTGACGGTGATGGTCAAAAGAGGCGGTTCGCGGTCCACGAGAATGTTGTTGTACGCCATTTTCTTTCCCCCTTGAGCCGGCGGTAAGGAGGAGCTACCCTTCCCCGCCCGTGTATTCGAAGAAGCCCTTGTGTGTCTTCCTGCCCAGTTCCCCGCGTGCCACCATGGTGCGCAACCTCTCGGGTACGGCAAAAGCCTCCCCGTAGCGGGGATACAGCTCTTCCAGCTTGCTCAGCACCACGTCCAGGCCCATGCTATCCGCCCAGGCCAGGGGACCCTGGGGATAGCCGGCCCCTGCCCGCATGGCCAGGTCGATGTCCCGGGCGGAGGCGATCCCCTCGTCCAGGAGACGGCATGCTTCCACAAAACCCGCCAGCAGGAAACGGTCGACCAGCAACTGGGCCTGCTTCTCGTCCATGGCAAAGCCTCCTCCCTACTTCGTGTACGAGTAAAACCCCTGGCCGGACTTGACGCCCAGCTTGCCCTCTTTGACCATCTGCTCGAAAGGAGCCGGAGCAGCGAAACGCGGGCCCAGTTTCTCCAGGGTCTTGCACACATCCAGCACCACGTCCAGCCCCAGGGTGTCGGCCAGGGTAAAGGGACCCATGGGCGCACCCGCCCGCTCCTTGATCACCGCGTCCACTTCCTCGTACGGCACCCCGGTTTCGAGCTGGAAGTGGATGACCTGCATCATGGCCGCCAGCAGCACGCGGTTCACCAGGAAGCCCGGGCACTCCTTGACCCGAACGGGGAGCTTGCGCAGGCTCTCCACGAATTCGACTGCCGTGTCCACGGTCTCCTCGCTGGTCTCCCTGCCCGCGATCACTTCCACCAGCTTCATGACCGCGGCCGGGTAGAAGAAGTGCAGCCCCAACACCCGCTGGGGCCGGGAAGTGACCGCCGCCATTTCGGAAATAGACAGAGCCGAGGTGTTGGAGGCCAGGATGGTGGTGCTGGGCGTGACTTTATCCAGCTCCGCAAAGACCTTCTTCTTAAGCTCCATCTTCTCGGGAACCGCTTCGATCACCAGGTCCACGTCCCCGAACTGGTCGTAGGTGAGGGTGGGGGTGACCAGGGCCATCTTCTGCTCCATCTCGGCGGGAGTCATGCGCCCCCGGTCCACGCGGCGCTTGTATATCCCCCGGATGCGTTCCATCCCCCGATCCAGCATGGCCTGGTCCACGTCTTTGAGGACCACGGGAAGCCCGCTCCAGGAGATCACCTGGGCGATCTCGGCTCCCATGGCCCCGGCTCCTACCACCGCCGCTTTGAAGATGTACACGCTCATCCCTCCTTAACACGCCTACCCCGTTCCCCCAGGCAGCCGGCCGGCGCAGCCATCCGCCTCCGCCTCCTTGCGGCAGCGGGCCAGTGCGGCGGCCCCACACCGCTAAGCGCGGCGTTCCACGATTACGGCCCCGCCCTGGCCACCGCCCACGCACATGGTGGCCAGGCCGTAGCGCGCACCGCGCCGGCGCATCTCGTACACCAGGGTGTTGATGAGGCGCAGGCCTGTGGCTCCGATGGGGTGACCCAGGGCCAGCCCTCCCCCGTTGACGTTGGCGATCTCGTCGGAGAAGCCCAGCATCTCGCGGCAGGCCAGGTACTGGGCTGCGAACGCCTCGTTGATCTCGATGAGTTCGATGTCGCCCAGCTCCAGCCCGGCCCGTGCCAGGGCCTTCCTCGTGGCTGGCACCGGCCCGATCCCCATGATCCTGGGATCCACACCGGCGAATCCCCATGACTTCACCCAGGCCAGGGGTTCCAGTCCCAGTTCGCCCGCCTTTTTCTCGGACATCAACAGGACCCCGGCGGCGGCGTCGTTCATGGGACAGGAGTTACCCGGTGTAACCGACCCCCCTTTGCGGAACACGGCGGGCGCCATGGCCAGGCGCTCCAAAGAGAGACCGGCCTGCGGGCCTTCATCCTGCGCGACCACCTCGGGCTGGTCGCCCGGGCGCCGGGGGGGCACCTCAACGGGCACGATCTCCTCCTTGAACTTACCCATGCGCTGAGCGCGGAACGCCTTCTGATGGCTGGCCAGGGCCACCTCGTCCAGTTGCCGGCGGGTGAACCCGAACTGGTCCACCAGGTTCTCCGCGGTTTCCCCCATGAGCAGGCCCGTGTAACCGTCCGTCAGGCCCTCCCAGAGGGCATCGGAAAACACGCCATGGCGGAGGCGCAACCCCCAGCGGGCACCGTGCACCTGGTAAGGGGCCTGGCTCATGTTTTCCGCCCCCAGGGCCATCACCACCTCTGCCTCACCCAGCCTGATCAACTGGCTGGCGGAGACCAGCGCCTGCAGGCCAGCCGCGCAGTTGCGCTGCACCGTGAATGCCGGCACCTCGATGGGAAATCCGGCAAACAGCGAGATCTGGCGAGCGATGTTGGACTCCTTGGGGACCATGCCTCCTACGCCGCATATCACCTCGTCCAGCATGCCGGGATCGAGCCGGGCCCTTTCCACCAGGGCTTTGGCCACCACCACCCCCAGCTGGGTGGCGGGAACGTCCCGGAACGCCCCCCCGAAGTTACCCACCGGTGTACGGGCTGCAGCAACTATTACCGCTTCTGCCATCGTTTTTCCTCCTCACCTCGAAAATCCTGCCCCCGGTTCCGGAGCCGGATGGGGAAACCGGCACTTTCAGACAAACTGGCTGGCTCAAGGGGAGAACCGGGGTCCGGCCGGGTGCGATCCGCCGGGCTGCCCTGCCAAACAGTCACCGGGTGATCGTCTTTGTGCCGGCCCGGACCGGCCCCGGTTCCAGGCTCATGGGGCTTCAGCCCTCGGGCTGCCTCTTTTGCTTCTGCTTCTCTTCCTCCGCCAGCAGCCGACGCAGCACCTTACCCACGATGGTCTTGGGCAGTTCCGTGCGGAACTCCACCAGCCGCGGGACCTTATACGCCGCCATGTGCTGCCGGCAGAAGCTGATGATCTCTTCTTCGGTGGCCTGCTCGCCTTCCTTGAGCACGATGAAAGCCTTCACGGTTTCCCCGCGGTAGGGATCGGGTACTCCGATAACGGCTGCTTCTTTGACCTTGGGGTGGGTATACAGGACCTCCTCCACCTCACGGGGGTAGATGTTGTAGCCACCGGCTATGATGAGGTCCTTCTTGCGGTCCACGATGTAAAAGAAACCTTCCTCGTCCATGCGGGCCACGTCCCCCGTGCGCAGCCACCCGTCCTTCAGCGCGGCCCTGGTTTCCTCGGGACGTTTCCAGTAACCCAGCATGACCTGGGGGCCGCGGATGGCCAGTTCCCCCGTCTCACCCGCCGGTAACTGGCGCTCGCCGGTTTCCAGATCGAAGATGCAGCAGTCCGTGTCCGGCAAGGGAAGCCCGATGCTGCCCACCTTGCGCATGCCGTAAACGGGATTGCAGTGGGTGACCGGCGAGCTTTCCGACAGGCCGTACCCCTCCACCAGCTTTCCGCCCGTCAGGGCCTCGAATCTCTCCTGCACTTCGACGGGCAGGGGAGCTGAACCCGAGATGCAGGCTTTGATTGAACTCAGGTCGTACTGCTTGACCTCGGGGAAGTTGTTGATGGCCACGTACATGGTGGGGGCGCCCGGGAACAGGGTGGGCCGCGTCTTCTGGATGGTCTCCAGAACGTCCCTGGTGACCCACCTGGGCAGCAGGATCATGGTGTGGGCCCCCGCGACGGGGAAGTTCATGGCCGTGGTCATCCCGTAGGAGTGGAACAGGGGCAACACGGTCAGGCAGCGTTCCGTCCCCCGCTCCGAGGTGGGAACCCACTCCGCCGTCTGCAGGGCGTTTACCACCATGTTGTAATGGCTGAGCATGGCCGCCTTGGGGATGCCCGTCGTCCCCCCGGTGTACTGCAACACAGCCACGTCCCGGCGGGGATCGATTTCTACCGTGGGCGGACGCGGTGGCGCCGCCATGGCATCCCGCCACCGGTGGACGGTGGGTCCCCAGTCGACGCGGACAGCGTGCCCCTCTCGCCTGGCCTTGATGGGGTACAGAAAATTGAGGGGAAACTTGAGGGCGTCGGCTACGCTGGTGACGATGAGGTGCTCCAGGTGCACCTTCTCCCGCACCTTTTTCACCCGCGGGTAGAACAGGTCCAGGGCTATCATCACTTTCGCCCCGGAGTCGTTGAGCAGGTACTCCAGCTCCCGCTCCACGTACATGGGGTTGGCTGCCGCTACCGTGCCCCCCGCACGCAACACACCGTAGTACGACACCACGAACTGGGGGACATTGGGCAGCATAACGCATACCCGGTCACCCTTCTTGACCCCCAGTCGCGACAGGAACGCCGCCATCCGGGCCACCCGGTCACCCAGTTGCCGGTACGTCGTGCGGGCCCCCATGAAGATCATAGCCGTGTTGTCGGGATGAGTGCGCACCGCCTCATCCAGCAAGCCGGTGATGGGAATGAGGGGGTAATCAATGTGCTGCCTGACCCCTTCCGGGTAGTTGCGGGCCCACGGGCGCGTCTTCAGTTCCTCGGGATCCGTTTCCTGCTGGGGAATACGCTCTACCGCCACGGCGCTATCCCTCCTCATGATGAACGACAGGTCCTACTTGCCAACAGCAGGGCCTCCTCACACGGATACCAGGGCCTCCTCACATACCCAGCAGCGCTCGCACTACCTCCCGCGGCGGGAAACGGACCACGTAATCCGCTATTTGAACGAGAGCGTTGTCTTCCTCCGCCGTCACCGCCACCACGAGTTGGCTCTTCTGCACCGCCGCGTTGTGGGCAGGTGAACCCTTGACTCCCACGCCCACGTAGAGGGCGGGCGCGATCGGCCCCGTAGCCTCCAGGAGCCACTCCGCCGGAGCCAGGCCGGCTTCCACCGCCTCCTTCTCCGCTCCCACAGCTGCCCCCCATCGCCGCGCCAGATCCACCACTTCCGCCACCGCTTCCGGTGATCCCAATTCCACCCCTACCCCCAGCACCACCCGGGCGCGGTCCGGGGCAACCGCCTTCCCCAGGACCACCCTCTCCAGGACCTCCTCTCGCGCCGGGGTCACCGCCCCTACCTCCAGGTGACGCACGCTACCGGCCCGGCTCCGGTCCTGGAAGCTGGAACGCGCTCCCCAGGGCGCCAGGGTGACCACTAGCGGCTGGCGGACGGGCGCCACCGTCTGCCTGAACCTCCCCTGCGCCAGCGCGCGCACCGCCCGCAGGAACTGGTGCCCGGGCGCCCATTCCAGCGCTTCCGCCCGGGAAGCAAAACCAGCCTCCAGCAGGACGGCGGTGCGGGCCACGTCCGCCTCCCCGTCCGGATCGGCCAGAGCCAGGATGGCAACTGGATTCTCATGGGTGGCCGCCCGGGCCAGCAACCGAAACCCGGCGCCCTCTCCGTCCAGGACAAGCACCTGGTCCGCGCCCCGGGAGAACAGGGCCTGGCTATCGAAGCTGTTGCTGCGGACCACCGCCGCCACCTGGTAATCCCCTTCATCGGCCAGCGCCCGCGCCACTCCCAGGATACCCGTGGGATCCCGGCCCTCGGGAAGGTACACCCACACCGCCCTGCGCCCCCCCAACGAAGGCCGGCTTTCCGCCCCCGGCTGCGCCAGGGCCCCTTCCGGACAGGAGGGGACACAGGCACCGCATCCGGTGCAGCTTTCCGCGATAACGGCCACCCTCTCGACCACCTCGATGGCCCCAAACGGGCAGGAGGCCACACACTCCCCACAGCCGGTGCACCTGGCAACGATGACCTCTATCTCCGGCATCAGAGCACCCGCCTTTCCCGCAGCCGGGCCAGCAAGAGGTGGCAGGCCTCCTCAGGGTCCGACGCCTCCAGGGTTTCCCGCAGGGGACGGCGCCGTTCCGCGGATACCAGGGCGTGGGCGGTGAGGAGAGTCGGCGGAGCCTCCACCTGTACGACTTCCACGGGCACCCGCATCGCCTTGGCCAGCGCCATCACGGAAGGTCGGGCCGGCCGGGGCGCGTCCTCACTCACGGTGAGAAGAGCAGGCACTCCCAGACGCAGCGTCACCCGCCAGGGACCGCGGTCGCACTCTACCACCAGGCTTTCGCCCTCCCGGCGGGCATTCACCACCCCGGTGGCGAGCGGCAGACCCAGCAGTTCCGCCAGCATGGGGCCCACCGCAGCCCGGCCCTGGTCATCGGAGGCAGCGCCGCACAGGATCACTTCGACCGGATGCTCCCGCAGGTACCCGGCCAGCACCCGCGCCGCCCTCCCGGGGTCGGGGTCCAGCCAGGGCTCGGCGGAGAGCGGGTCAGGACGGTGCAGGCGTACCGCCCGGGACGCCCCCAGCGCCAGAGCCTGGCGCAGGGCCGCCTCGCCCTCCGGCCCCGTCCAGGAGACAACGGTCACCTCGGCCCCCAGACCCCGGGCCAGCGCCACCGCCGCTGCCTCTGCGGCCCCCAGTTGACGCTCGGCTTCAGTTCCGTCCACCACCCCCATCGAGAACACCACCTGGGACTGCACGGGCACCGGCCGCACGCACACCACGGCCCGCATCTTCACTTCCCCGCCTTCAAGAGATCCCTGGCGATCACCATCCGCTGGATCTCGTTGGTGCCTTCGTAAATTTTGAGGATGCGGGCGTCACGGTAAGCCCGTTCCAGGGGGTATTCCTTCATGTATCCGATCCCGCCGTGGATCTGCACGGCCATGTCGGCCGCCCTGTTCGCCAGCTCCGAGCAGAATGTCTTCACCATGGCTGCCTCTCGGGAAACGCGCAGGCCCTGGTCCACCTTCCAGGCGGCGTGGTACGTCATTAGTCGCCCGGCATGAATGCCGATGGCCATGTCCACCAGCATCCACTGGATGGCCTGGTTTTCGGCGATGGGCCGCCCGAACTGCACCCGGGTGTTGGCCCACTGAATACTCATCTCGAGCAGTTTCTGGGCCGCCCCCACCGCTCCGGCAGCCAGGCCTATCCGGCCCATATCCAGGGCTTTCATGGCCGTGACGAAGCCCATGCCCACCTCGCCCAGGACGTTTTCCGCCGGTACCTCCAGGTTCTCGAATATCAGCTCCGCGGTGTGGGAGCCGCGCAGGCCCATCTTGCGGTCGACCTTGCCCACCCTGAACCCGGGGAAGTTCTTCTCCACTATGAAGGCGGTGATCCCGCCGCGCGCGCGGAGGGCAGGATCGGTAACGGCGTAAACGATGATGATGTCCGCGATGTTGCCGTTGGTGATCCAGATCTTGCTGCCGTTGATGATGTACTTGTCGCCCCTGCGCTCGGCCCGCGTGGCCAGGTTTGCCGCATCGGAGCCGGCGTTGGGCTCGGTGAGGGCAAAGCAGCCGATCTTCTCCCCCGCACACATGGGGGGCAGGTACTTCTTCTTTTGCTCCTCCGTGCCGCCCAGCAGGATGGACATCCCGGCCAGTTCCACGTGGGGCGCCAGCACGTTGGAGAAGGCAGCATTGGTGCCCCCCAACTCTTCCAGCAACACGCACATGCCCAGTTCGCCCATGCCGCCCCCGCCGTATTCCTCGGGGAACGGGAGGCCGAAGAAGCCAAGCTCGGCCATTTCTCTGATGATCTCGGGCGGGATCTCGTCGTCCTCTTCCACCTTGTCGGCGATGGGCTGCAGGCGATCGTTGACGAAGTCCCGCACCATCTTCCGCAGGATCTCCAGTTCCTGAGGCAGGTTGAAGTCCAATCGGAGTCCCCCTTTCTCAGTTGCAGTGTGCGTGCCTACGGCGTCGCACCCGCCGCCACCGCCCGGGCAGAGCCGGGCACCGCTCTCTTGGTTGTGCAAGAACCGTGCCAAACGCCGACTCCCTTCCCCACGGGCATTTGCAGCCACGGGAGGTGACCGGGCGAGGCCACCGGCTGTCCCGGTAACAGGACACTGTCCTCCTGCCAGGACAGATGGCAAACCCGGGAAAGGATAGCGAGAACGTATGTAGAAACATTTCATTGATTGTCAGTTGCCGGAGGGTTGCCGGTGCGCGTCCGTGACATCATGTCCGCCGTCAAAGGCACCCTGCACCCATGGGACTCCCTCCAGGACGCCCTGCGGCTGTTCGGAGATGCCAAGGCGGATGGGGTTCCCGTGGTGGACGGCCAGGGCAAACTGGTGGGAATCCTGACCCGGTCTCACTTTTACCGCGCCCTGCTGCAGGGGTGCAGCCTGCAGGAGGCAGTAGATTTCCACATGTCGACCGGCGTGGTGGCCATCGGCGCGGATGCCTCCGTCGACACCGTCCTGGACCAGGTGCGCAGCATCCGGGTCGGGCAGGTGGTGGTGTGCGAGCAGGACGGTCGTCCCGTGGGAATGCTCACCAAGGTGGACGTGATCAGGCTCCTGTTGCGGGAGACCGATTTCCTGACCAGCGAACTGCTGGGAGTGCTGGAGGCCATGCACGCCGGGGTGCTGGCCGTGGATCGGGAATGCCGCATCACCCTGGTGAACGCAGCTGCCACCGCTCTGTTGGGACGCACCCGCTCCCAGATGGTCGGGAGGGCGGCGACCGAAATCATGCCCCAGGCTCCCTTCCCCACTGTCATATCCACCGGCGAGCCCATCCTGGGACGCCGCCTGGAACTGGCAGACCAGCGGCGGATCATCGTCAACACCACCCCCATCCGGCTGGGCGAACAGGTGATGGGCGCCATCGCCGTGATGGAGGATCTCACCGAGTACGAAGCGGTGGCGCGGGAACTGGAGAGCACCCGCCGGCTCCAGGAAACTTTGCAGACGGTGCTGGAGGCAGCATACGACGGCATCGCGGTGGTGGACGAAAAAGGGCATCTCACTATGATGAATCAGGCCATGGCCGACTTCCTGGGGGTGCGGCGCGAAGACGTCCTGGGCAAGCACTGCACCGAGGTGCTAGACGGAACCCACCTGCCCGAAGTGCTCCGGCGGGGGGTGGGGGAATACGCGCGGGTGGAGAACATCCGGGGGCGCAGGTACGTGGTATCCCGCTTCCCCATCGTCCGGGATGGACGGGTGGTGGGGGCAGTAGAGAAGGTGCTCTTCCGCAACCTGGAGGAACTCCGCCGCCTGGCCCGCCGCCTGGACCTTCTGGAGGGCCAGGTGGCTTATTATAAGGGTGAACTTGAGCGGGCGGGCGGAGCCAGATACAGCCTGGACGATATCGTGTGCGTGAGCGAGAGCATGGAGCGCTTAAAGCGTGAAGTAGAACGGGTGGCACAGGGCAACTCCACGGTCCTGATCCTGGGGGAAAGCGGTACGGGCAAGGAGCTGCTGGCCCATGCCATCCACCGAGCCAGCCCCCGGCGGTACGGCGCCTTCGTGAAGGTGAACTGCGCCGCCGTCCCGGAAGAACTCCTGGAGTCGGAGTTTTTCGGCTACGCCGAGGGAGCATTCACCGGGGCACGCAAGGGGGGCAAACCGGGCAAGTTCGAACTGGCCTCGGGCGGTACCATCTTCCTGGATGAAGTGGGCGACATGTCCCCGGCCCTGCAGGCGAAGATCCTGAATGTGCTGCAGGACCGCGAGGTGGTAAGGGTGGGGGGCACCACCCCCATCCCCGTAGACGTACGGGTAGTGGCAGCCTCAAACCGAGACCTCAAGGGGATGGTCAGGCAGGGCCGCTTCCGGGAGGACCTGTATTACCGGCTGAATGTGGTCTGCCTGCACGTGCCCCCCCTGCGGGAAAGGCCCGAGGATATACTCCCCCTCGCCCGACACTTCCTGGCCCGTTACTCTTCCCTGGCGGGTATTGGGGTGCGCGACATATCCCCCCGGGCGGCCGAGGCCATGCTGCGGTACCCCTGGCCCGGCAACGTGCGGGAACTCGAGAACGCCATCGAGCGGGCCGTCAACCTGGAACTGGGAGATACTCTGGAAATATGGCACCTCCCCGATGCCGTTGCCTTCGGGGCATCTACCGCTCCCGCCCAGCCCCCGCATGCGGACCACCCGTCCGCATCCATAAAGGAGATGGTCCGGGAGGCAGAGTGCCAGGCCATCGGCTGGGCGCTCCAGCGCACGGGCGGCAACAAGGCTCAGGCCGCTCGCCTGCTGGGGATGAGCCGGTCCCGCCTGTACGAGAAGATGAAGCGCTGCGGCCTCACCTGAACCGCACTCCCCCGATCGCGGACCCGTAGCCCGCTTTGTGGCCGCGTTTTCCGGGTCGGGCCGAGTGCTGCCAAAAGAAAGCCCCCCTTGCGGGGGGAACCTGCGGAGAGCTTAACCATATTACGGGCCAGCCTGGCTCCGGCCTGCTTTCAGGCCGCCTGCCCTACCTGCTGCACCTCCACGTCGTAATCCCTTCCGGCCACCCGGAGGTGCAGGTGTAATGAACGCGAGCGGGCAGGGGTTTTGCCAGACAAGAAGCTATCCGTTGCTGCTTCTCTTGCCGTGGCGCCTGGCGCGTCGGTCGCGTGATCGCCTGATCCATAGTTGGCCCCATCCCCTGGCGCATCCGGTAGGGCTTCGCGTACTCCGTGGATTGCAGCATCAGATCCATCGGCAGTTCCAGCGCAACTTACTCCTCTTTGCCGGGAGGCCAGATCAACTAGCTTCGATACGGCGAGTAGAAAACTCATGGCCGCGACCAATCCCGCCACTGTTACTGCCAACCCGAGCGCGATATGGAAGGTATCCATCTAATTGCCTCCCTGCCCGACCTGCCCCAACCGTACCGCGTTGCCCTGCCCGCTCGCGAAACCTTGTTTCGCCTGCCTGCCCAGAAAGCGCAAGATCTGCCGTCCCGAATGCTCGAGGTGCTGCCGCATGAGCGCCTCCGCCTGCACCTCATCCCCCCGCTCCAGGGCCTCCAGGATGTGCCGGTGTTCTTCCAGCACCTCCGCAGGGCTCCCCTCGGCTTGCAGGCTCAGCCGGCGGAACCGGGAGATGTGGTGGTCGAGCACCTGCATGAGCGAACTCAACCGCGCGTTCCCGGCTACCTCCATGATGGTGCCGTGGAAGATGCTACTGGTCTGGACCAGGAGATCCAGGTCCCCGCGGCGCCTCGCCTCTTCCCCTTCCCGGATGGAACGAGCCATGCGCTCGCGGTGCTCGGCGCGCAACCTCCCCGCCGCCAACCGGGCGGCCAGACCTTCCAGGACGCTACGCACCGCGTATACCTCGGCCACGTCCCGCAGGTCCACCTCGGCTACCGCCATTCCCCCCCGGGGGAGCCGCCGGGCCAAACCCTCATGCTCCAGCCGGCGCAGGGCCTCCCGCACGGGATTGCGGCTTATGCCCATCTCCTGGGCCAGCTTCGCCTCCACCAGTCGCTCGCCCGGGGCGAGGTGGCCGGAGATGATGGCCTCCCGCAGCACCTGATAAGCACGGTCGCGCAGGGGTATCGATTCCGGGATGTGAAGCCTCAGACTGGCCACGCCGCCGCACCTCGTAGCCGCATGCCGTTACTGCCCGGGGGAACCAGGCAGTATACGGTATACCGTCTGCCATGACGGTAGCACGCATGACGGCAGCGGTCAATCCTGCCCCGGGACGACCTGGCGCCGCCTGATGGCATAGGCGCCGGTGCAATCACACCAGCGCCCACCTGCGCTCCTTCTCTCTCCCAACATCCCTATCTCTCATCCGGCCAAATTTGGGAACATCTCCCCCGTGCGGGCCCTCACCTCATTTGCACGACCGTGGCTCCTTCTCCACCCTCGCTGGCGTCGGCCAACCGGAAAGACTCCACCTGAGGGTGACGGCTCAGGAACTCGGCCACCGCCCGGCGCAGGGCCCCGGTCCCCTTGCCATGCACTATGCGCACAGTCTTCTGTCCGGCCAGGACCACGTCGTCGAGGTACTTGCCCAGGACCTCCAGGGCCTCCTCCACGGTCATCCCCCGCAGGTGGATTTCGGGGGAAACCTCGCGGGCTTTGCGTATGGGCAGGTCCCCCGCCGGACGCCCTGCCGGTTCCGCCAGCAGCACCACGTCCGACGCCAGCACGCGGGTACGCAGTATGCCCACCTGGACCTCCACGCGTCCCTCCGCATCGGGGGGCGAAATCAGGTATCCTTCCCGCCCCGCCCCCAGGATGCGCACCTTGCTGCCCACAAGCAGGCGCTCTGGTCGCGCGGCCAGGTCACCAGCAGTGGGCATCCCTCCTTGCTCTCGTTCGGTCAGTCGCGGAGCGGGGGGCCTCTCTTGCTCCCTGCCCGGCGCGGGGGACAGCACCTGGCCAGGCTCCGTAGGGGGCAGGGCAGAAGCAGGGATCGCGTCCGCCCGCTCCCGTAACATGCGCAGGGTGCGGCGGGCCTCCTCCAGGGCCGCCTGCCTGCGCCGGCGGTCTTCTTCCCTGGCGGCCTGGCGCAGGGTCGCACTGACCGCCTCGATTTCCCGCCGGAGCCCTTCCACCAATTCCTGAGCCCGCGCCCGAGCCCTGGCCAGGGCCGCCTCCTGGCCCTCTCTGAGGACGGCGAGCAGGCGTTCTGCTTCCCGACGGGCCAGTTCGGCCTCCCGGCGCGCGCACCGGGCGGCCTCCAGTTCTTCGGCCGCGCGCATGCGGTCCTCGGCCAGCGCCGCCAGCAGGCCTTCCTGTCGTTGCTGATCGGGGGAAAGCAAAGAGTGCGCCCTGGCCACCACCTCCGACGGCAATCCCAGGCGGGCAGCTATGGCGAACGCGTTCGAGAACCCGGGGGTACCGATTTGCAACCGGTAGGTGGGCTCTAGCGTGACGGGATCAAATTCCACCGCCGCGCTCTCGACCCGGGGATGAGAATACGCAAATGCCTTGAGTTCCCCGGAGTGGGTGGTCACCACCGTACGGCATCCCGCCTGCTGCAAGTATTCCAGGATGGCCATGCCCAGGGCGGCTCCCTGGGCGGGATCGGTGCCCGCTCCCAACTCGTCGAGCAGCACCAGGGTGCCGGGCCCGGCATCCCGGATGGTGGCCACGATGTTGCGCATGTGGGAGGAGAAAGTGCTCAGGCTCTGCTCGATGGACTGCTCGTCCCCGATATCGGCGTGCACGCGCCGGAACACGGCCACTTCACTGCCGGGCTGGCAGGGGATGTACATCCCGGCCTGGGCCATGAGGGTGAGTAAACCCACCGTCTTAAGGGCCACCGTTTTGCCTCCGGTATTAGGACCGGAGATCACCAGGGTGTCGAAATCCCGGCCCAGGCGCACATCTATGGGCACCGCCGCGCGCCCCAGCAGGGGATGGCGGGCGCCCCTCAAGTCGAGCCGACCATCCTGATTAAGGGAGGGCCGAGAAGCGGACAGGGCCAGGGCATAACGAGCCTTCGCCAGCGCCAGGTCAAGCTCGGCCAGGGCATCCAGGGCAGCCAGCAGGTCCCGGCCGTGCGCACCCACCCGGCCGGATATCTCGGCCAGGATACGCGCCACCTCTTCCCGCTCTTCGACCGACAGGCGTCGCAGTTCGTTGTTCAGTTCAACCGTGGCCATCGGTTCGATGAAGAGGGTGGCACCGCTTGCCGACTGGTCGTGGATGATCCCGGGCACCTGGGCGCGGGCCTCCACCTTCACGGGTAGCACGTAGCGGCCGTCCCGCACCGTGATGATGGGCTCCTGGAGGTGGCGCAGGAACTGGGGCGACCTGATGTAGGATTCCATCTGATCCCGGAGCCGGCTCTGCAAGAGCCGCATGCTGCGCCGGATGCGGTAGAGGCGAGGGCTGGCCTCGTCGGCCACCTCGCCCTGCGGGGTGATACAGGTGGTGATGCGCTCCTCCAGTTCGGGCAGGCTCACCAGCACGGCCGCCCATCGCGAAAGACGGGGGACACGGTCCCGCTCCTCCTCGAGCAGGCGGCGCACCCTCCGGGACGCAGCAAGGGTGGCGGCCACATTCAGCAGTTCACCTGGCTCCAGGGTGGCACCCACCTGGGCACGGGCAACCTGCCTGCGCACGTCCTGCACCCCGCCCAGTGAAAAGCCTTCCTCCTCCAGCAGGACAGCCTCCGCCGTCTCCTGCAGCCGATCTGCCACCTCGCCGGCATCCGCCGAGGGCGACAAAGACAGGGCCAGTTCCCGTCCCCCCTGCCAGCAGGCGTGTTCGGCGAGCTGGCCCAGGATCCTGTCGAACTCCAGCACCTGTAGAGTGTGGGCGTCAGCTACCGGTTTTCCCTCTCCCAAAGCAACAGGGCCTCCTTCAAGGCCCGCCCGCCCCCGTATCCGCCCAGGTCCCGGCTGCCCACCACTCGGTGGCAAGGAACCAGCAGGGGCCAGGGGTTGAGGGCGCAGGCCCGGCCCACGGCCCGGGCGGCTCGCGGGCATCCCAGGCGGGCTGCCACCTGGCCGTAAGTGAGGGTTTCGCCCGGGGGGATATCCAGCAACACGCCGTACACCCGAGCCGTAAACTCCGACACCCGCCCCCAGGCCAGGTCCGAAATGGGTACGGGCCGGGCCATACCGGGTCTACGGGAGTATTCCTCCAGCCATCCCGCTGCCCGCACCAAGAACTCTTCTACCCCCGATCCGGCAGCCCCTTCCCCTGCCGGCAACACCTCACGGACCTGCTCCGGCGAGGGCAGGGGGAGCGTTACCTCCTCCACTCCCCGAGAGGAGGCAGCCAGCCCCACGTATCCCCAGCGCGTGGACACCACCCGGATTGACCATGCCTTCATGTTCCGCCCTCTTCCTTCGATTCGGACTCTGGCTGCTCAGCTTTCAGCAGCAGGCGGTGAATCTCCTGCCGCGTGCGTTCCAGGTTCTGCTGCAGTACCTGATCGAGCCGTTGGAGAGTCACCAGTTGCAGGTCCTTGGGGGTGACGGGCTGGGCGCCCTTCTGTTTCAGCACGCTGATCTGGCCGGTGGGTTCCAGGTAGGCCTCCTTGACATCGGCCAGGTTATCCACTTCTTTCTCGCGCAGGGCAATCGCCAGGTCTTCCAGCGTGACGCGCTCTCGCTGCAAACCCTGCATCTGGGGCTGGCCGTCTTTGACGAGGAGGGTCGAGGTGCCCTGGGTGACCTGTTCCAGCGTGCGCCACTTGGTGTTGGCCCAGGTGAGCAGTAGCTGCATCAACCCCAGGATTAGCACCGGGATGAGCCCGTGGTACAGGGCCCTCTCCTCGGTGACGGGGATGGCCACCATCTCACCTATCATGATTATCACGGCCAGGTCGAACGGCGCCAATTTTCCGACCGATCGCTTCCCCATCAGGCGGACGATGAACAGCACCACTACGTAAAGGATCACCGCCTGCCCGGCCAAACGGAGCACTTCCATGGCAATGGGTCGCAAGGCAGCCACCTCGACCCTAGTATGCAGCGACGGCCCTCTCCGCAGACTCCGCCCCCACCACCGAGATCGCCCACAGGATCTGCCCCGCTCGGTCCTCCGTTGAGCCTCCCCGCGAAGCCTCTGAGAAACTCGCTACCCACTGAGGCCGTATGCATCGCGGATTTGCGGTATTTGGGTATTTTCGTTGGCACTACACCAGGCCACCGGAGGGTTCGCCTCTGCGGGGGATTGCCGAAAACCCTTGCGGCAGTTGAGTTTCTGCTGAGTGTCCGCCATCTGGGTTTTTCATTTTGTTTCGCTCCCGCCCCTTCAGACCGCTCGAGGGCATACTACCGCTCTCTTCCGGCAAAGATTTACTATCTTCTTCACATTCATAACCGCAAAAGTGATGGCGGCCTGGACGTACACCCGCCACTTCCCCCGGTACCTGGCCCGGCCCAGCCCATGCCACTTCTTGGCCTCACCGAATACCCTCTCTATGATGGCCCGCACCTTGCGCCCCACCGAAAGCTTCACCCGACCGTCGAACCTCATCATGTCCGTGGAACCAACGTACACCAGCTTGTGCCCCTGACCGGGCGTCAGGCATTCTCCCCGCAGCGGACAGCACGAGCAGTGGGACGGCGAGAAGTAGAACATCACCCCGCCGTTCTGGTGGGGCGTGCAACCGATGGATTCCTTCCCCGCCGGACAGCAGAGCACCCTCCGGTCCCTGTCGTACCTGAACCTCGACAACTCCTTCTTGCCCTCCCACCGGCGGGGTATGTAGTCTCTCACTTGCTTCTCTTTGAGCAATTTGTGATTGCCCGCCGAGTCGTACGCCTTGTCCTCCGCCAGTCCCTCGGCCGAGATCCCCTTCCTTTCGTCCTTCTCCACCAGGCCGGGCAGCTGGGTTCCATCGGGCTCGTTGCCCCCCGTCACCTCGAAGGAGGTGACGATGGCCGACTCGTCACAGGAAGCGTGCACCTTGTACCCGAAGAAGGACTTGTCCCGGCCGGTGTGGCCCCAGCGGGCGTCGGTGTCGTGGAAGCTGCCGATCTCGGCCCGGCCCTCGGTAACCGCCCGGTAGCGCTCGACCACCTCCCTCACCGGCTCGGGCACCTCCTCCCCCAGGCGGGAGAGCAGCTCCTTGGCCACCTCCATCTCCCGCTGCAGCTTCTCCTGGTAGGTTTGTTCCGCCTGCGCCGCTCCTCCCGCTCGGCATCGAAGGAGGAGAGCTCCTGGGCACGGGCCGGGTCGCACTTCTTGAGCGCCCGCATGATGCACCGCCTGCCCTGGCGCAGGAGCCCGTAGGTGTTCTGCGCCGCCACCTCCGCGCACACCTTCGTGCTGTCCACCAGCTTGATCCGCTCTTTCAGGAGCCCCTTCTCTTTGGCCTGCCTGACGATCTCGTGCAGGATTTCGGAGAACCCTTCCTCCTTCAGCCGGGCCCGGAACCGCACCAGGGTGGTGTCGTCAGGGACGGGGTCCCGGACTCCGATGTGGCAGAACCAGCGGAAGAGGGCCTCCTCCCCCGGGGGCACCTCCGGCCGCCAGATCACTACGTCCGCAGGAGAGACGGTTCCGCCGAGCGCCACCTGGACGTACCGCCGGAAGGTGCTCAGACTCACATCTAGCCCTGCCTCGTCCCCGCAGGCGCTGCCATACAACGCTGACGGCACCGGTCTCCGCGAGGTCTTTCCGGATCTGCTCCCGGTAGGGCTCGATTCTCGCGAAGCTACCGCAGCGGAGGCGGTCATCGGCCGCCCGGGGGAAGCGCTGGCGCACGAACTCTGCCCACTCCTGGGGGAGCGGCGCACCGCCGGCGTGTAGCCTGCCTCCTGGGCTGCCTTGACGTACTTCCGCACCGTGTTGCGGGACAGGCCCAGGCTCCGGGCGATGGCCCGGATGCTTTTTCCTGCCTGCCAGTGTTCGAAGACCGTAAGCGTCAAATAGCGCCCACCTCGAGAACGCCCGAGGTGAACATCACCAGAAGCAGGGCAGGCCGCCCTTGACCTGATGGTTGCCGCGCTGGCGCAAGACAGTCAGTTTCGTCTGCCGATCCGG